>NZ_JBHVEE010000044.1:0-68186 GCF_042802415.1 Streptomyces sp. NPDC057486
CCGGCGGCGTCCGGTGCGTGCGATCGCAAGGCGGAGGGTCGTCCTCGTACTGGACGTACGTGGACGACCCCGACAACGCAGCGAGCGTGCGTGCCGGGCGTCGCCGGGCAGGCGGGACTTCCGACACACGCCCTAGTGCCGCGACCGGCGATGTTTGCCCCAAGAGGAGCGTCGTCCGAGCGTGCGTGCCGGGCGTCGCGACGGGGCAAAGCGTGCCGGGAGGGGCGCTAGTACACCGGCTTCTCGGGCTCGATCTGGTTGACCCAGCCGATCACGCCGCCACCGACGTGCACCGCGTCGGCGAAGCCCGCCGACTTGAGGACCGCGAGGACCTCGGCGCTGCGGACGCCGGTCTTGCAGTGCAGGACGATGCGCTTGTCCTGCGGGAGGTCCTGGAGGGCGTTGCCCATCAGGAACTCGTTCTTCGGGATCAGCGTCGCGCCGGGGATCGAGACGATCTCGAACTCGTTCGGTTCACGGACGTCGATGATCTCGATCTTCTCGTCCGCGTCGATCCACTCCTTGAGCTGCTTCGGAGTGATCGTGGAGCCGAGCGCCGCCTCCTGGGCCTCCTCGGACACGACGCCGCAGAAGGCCTCGTAGTCGATGAGTTCGGTGACGGTCGCGTTCTCGCCGCAGACCGCGCAGTCGGGGTCCTTGCGGACCTTGACCTGGCGGTACTGCATCTCCAGGGCGTCGTAGATCATCAGTCGGCCGACCAGCGGGTCGCCGACACCGGCGAGCAGCTTGATGGCCTCGGTGACCTGGATGGAACCGACGGACGCGCAGAGCACGCCCAGGACGCCGCCCTCGGCGCAGGACGGGACCATGCCGGGCGGCGGCGGCTCCGGGTAGAGGCAGCGGTAGCAGGGACCGTGCTCGGACCAGAAGACGGACGCCTGGCCGTCGAAGCGGTAGATCGAACCCCACACGTACGGCTTGTTCAGCAGTACCGCAGCGTCGTTGACGAGATAGCGGGTGGCGAAGTTGTCCGTGCCGTCCACGATCAGGTCGTACTGGGAGAAGATCTCCATCACGTTCTCGGCCTCGAGCCGCTCTTCGTGAAGGATCACGTTCACATACGGGTTGATGCCGAGGACCGAGTCCTTGGCGGACTCCGCCTTGGAACGGCCGATGTCGGACTGGCTGTGGATGATCTGGCGCTGCAGGTTCGACTCGTCGACCTCGTCGAACTCCACGATGCCGAGCGTGCCGACACCGGCGGCGGCCAGGTACATCAGGGCCGGCGAACCGAGACCGCCGGCGCCCACACAGAGCACCTTCGCGTTCTTCAACCGCTTCTGCCCGTCCATCCCGACATCCGGGATGATCAGGTGGCGGGAGTACCTGCGGACCTCGTCGACGGTGAGCTCAGCAGCTGGCTCGACCAGGGGTGGCAGCGACACAGGAACCTCAACAATGCAGGTGGTCGGTTTCTACGTACTTCATCTACGTACGGTTGTTCTTGCCGTAACACTGCCACGCCCCCTCTCATTCCGAGATACCAGGTCCGATCCGCGAGACGATTTCGTCCCAGTACCCGGGCAGCGCCGTGAATGGATCGGTTTGCCCCTTGCTTCCCCTCCGCACGGTGCGGTCGGTGAAGAAGATCGTGCCCGCGCCCTGCCAGCGGGCGATGCGCATGGCCTCGTCGAGGTGGGTGCGCGGAACACCGTGCACGAAGTGCGCGAAGCGTCCTGGCGGATAGGCGGCGGTCCACTCCGCCACCTGCGACCAACGGTAGTCGGTCCAGGCCCCGGAGAAGGTGACCAGCTGGTCGGCGGTCTCGGCGTAGCCGGGATACGGATGGGTCCCGTGCCCGAGCACCAGCAGCCCGTCCTCGAGAAGCGTGTCGAGCGTGCCGGTGAGACGGCGGACCGCCGGGAGATCGGCGCGGTCGGCGGGACACCGGTCCAGGTAGAAGCCGTCGACGAGGTACCAGTCGAGGAAGGACTGCGCGTCGGTGATCAGCTCGTCGAACGGACGGTCACCGTGGGCCAGATCGAGGTGGCCCAGCAGCCGGCCTCCCCCTGCCCGGACGATGTCCTGCGCGGTCTCGCCGTCCAGGGCCCGTTCGCGGGCGTTGCGGAGCCGGCCCGCGGCTTCCAGACAGTGCGGGTCGGGCCGGGCGCCGGGACCGCTGTCGATGTTGAGGACCGCCCAGTGCAGGTGGGTGCCGGGGCGGGTCAGTTCGGCCCATTCGGTGGGGGCGAGCAGCGGATGCGCGTAGCCGGGGACGCCGAAGCCGAGCTGATCGGCGCCGCCGGTCCTGCGTGCCGTTCCGGCGCTGGTCAGATGCGGCATGCCGCCTCCATCCAGATGTCGGCGAGGGACTCCTCCAGGTTGATCCGGGGCCGCCAGCCGAGCCGGTCGCGGGCGGTGCGCACGTCTGCCTGCTGCCAGGCGCCGCAGCCGTCGGGGTACGGGGACGGGGTCGCCGAGAGGTGTTCGATGACGGACTCGGAGGAGGTGCGGGGCGCGCCGATGGGCATCCGTGCGGGGGGCGTGTCCAGCTCGTGGAGCGCACCCGGGTAGCCCGCGACCTTGGCAAGCACGGCGGCGGCGTCACGGAGCCGTACGGCACGGCCGGTGCCGATGTTGACGACTCCCTGCGCGGCGGAGAGCGAGGCGGCGTGCACGGCGCGGGCGACGTCCCGTACGTCGACGAAGTCGCGCTGCACCCCGAGGCCGCTGAGCTTCAGCTCGCCGTCGCCGGACTGCATGGCACGGCGCATCGCCTCGGCGAGCCGGCCCAGCGGGGAGCCGGCCGGGGTTCCGGGGCCGACCGGCGAGAAGACCCGCAGCACGACCGCGTCGAGGCCGGAGCCGAGGACGAGTTCGGTGGCGGCGAGCTTGGAGACGCCGTACGGCCCACCCGGGCGCGGGATGGCGTCCTCCGCCGTCGAGGAGCCGGGCTGCGAGGGTCCGTACTCCGAGGAGCAGCCCAGCTGGACGAGGCGGGCGCTGCAGCCGCTGCGCCGCATCGCCTCGCAGACGGTGGCGACGGCGACGGTGTTGTGCCGGGTCAGGTCCCGGGCGCCGCCTCGGGTGGCGCCCGCACAGTTGACGACGACGCCGGGGTGAACGGCGTCCAGGAATCGGGTGAGTGCTCCGGGGGAACCGCCCGCGAGGTCGAACCGTACGTCGGCGTCGTCGCCGCGGCCGAGCGCCGTGAGGTGCACGGCGGGGTCGGCGAGCAGCCGGTCGGCCACGAACCGGCCGAGGAACCCGTTGGCTCCGAGCAGCAGAACCCTCATCGGGTGCCCCCTTCGTGCCGACGGCGGGCTGCCGGTGCGGGGGATTGGGGGGTCATGTCCGGTGTCTCCTTGGGGAGGTGGTGGGCGGTAAGTGCCTGTCGGGTCCAAAGGCGGGCGCCGAGGGACAAGGACCCGCGGCGTCGGCTCCGCGGGAGTCGCACAGGAAGTGGCTCTTCATCGCGGCTTATGCGGTGGTGTGGGCGGACGCCCTGGAGAGGGCGACGGTGGCGTGGATCAGCAGCCCGAGCGCGGCTGCGCCGCAGGCGATCGCGGGTACGGCTCCGGTACCGCCCGCCTCGATGACCGCGTGGACGGGGCGGGCGAGGACATCGAGGCCGGGCAGCCGCCCAGCCAGGATCAGGGCGGGGGCGGCCGCTTCGACGGCGCAGGCGGCGGCGAGTCCGGTGGTGGCGGCCTCCGGGAAGCCGTGGACGGTCAGCAGCCGGGCGAGCAGGAGGAGTACGCCGAGTGCGGCGGCCGCGACGAGGCTGCCGCCGCCTCCGTACCCGAGTTCGGCGAGGCGGAGCAGCCCCGAGAGCACGCAGAGGAAGAGGGCGACGGTCCCGAGGAGGAGGGGGCGCGCCCTTGCGGCGAACTCCTCCAGTGCGCGACTGCCGGTGAGTCTGCGCTGTGCGTGTACGGAGAAGAGGTGCGCGCACCAGGCGGCGGGAGCGACGGCGAGCGCAAGCCCCAACAGGGGCGCGGGGGTGAGCGCCCAGGGTCCTTCCGGGCCGCCGCTGAGGACCTGGTCGAGCAGCGCCTGGCCGTACAGGACGTAGCCGAGGAGCCAGCCCGCATACAGGGTGGCTGCCGCCGAGGAGCGGCTCTCCGGGACGCGCAGGGGGCCGCTCCGCAGGCAGAGGCCGAGCCCGATCAACGCGACGAGTGCCCCGCTGAGGGACACGGTGAGCCGTGCCCCGCCGCCGAGTGTTCCCTCGGTGAGTTTCAGGACGACGGCGGTCGCGGTGCAGGCCGCACCGGGCAGCAGCGCGAGGAGCGACCAGACGGCGCGCGTCTCGATGTCGCGCACCGGCGCGGGAGGCACCGCGCGCGCCGGCTCCCCCGTGACGGCGGGCACCCGCGCGTAGAGCTCCTCGGCGAGCGAGAAGACATCGCGGTGCCGGTAACGGGCGGCGGTGCGGTCGGTGACCCCGTGGGCTTCGAGCCCGGCGGCGATCTCCAGCGGGTCGACGGCGCGTTCGCACAGGTCGCGGTGGTGGTGCATGAGGGTCTTCACAGGATCGACGGGCCCGCGCCGGAATCCACTGAGCTTGCGTGCGGGGGTGGCACGGGTGTGTGCGATCTCGGGGGCCCGGGGGGTGGGTGCGGGTGCGTCGTCGGTCTCGGGGTGTGTCCGGGGCGGTGTCTGCGTCCGCATCTCGGCCGGCGTGTCGGTCCGCGTCCCGGTCCTGGCCGCACCCGGGGCGCAGGCGGCGGGCCCGGCAGGGGTCGGGGCCTGCTCGAGAGCTCCGGCCTCGGGCGCCGTACCGGCCTCGGCCTCCGCGAGGGCACCCTCCTCGGACGCGCCTGCGCTCTCCGCCACAGCACCGGCGCCCTGCGCAGCGCCGGCGCCAGGCTGTGCGCGCTCTTCGGGGTCCGCACGGACATCGGCGGTTCCGACGCCGGTGAGTGCCCCGCCCGTGGCGGCAGGGGACTCGTCGGCCGTCGCGGGGAAGTCGGCTGCCGGACTCCCGGTCACGTCCGGCACCGGCGCCGATTCCCGATCCGGCGCCGGGTCCCGCAGCGAATCCGAGTCCGGGTCCCGTTCCTGCGGGGAGTCCGGCCCCCCGGTCGCCCCTCTCGTCGACGAATGCTCCATCACCGCCACCGTTCGCAGCGGTCCCACCCCCGCAAGGCCCGGCATCGCCCCCGTCCCGGGCCGCTCCCGGGCCGGGACGGAAATCTCCGTGCCCCGGGGTTCGGAGACCAGGGCTTCCGAGTGGGGGTCCCAGCTCCTGCCGGTCGTCGTGGTGCCGGGGACGTCGAGCGCCTCGGTCGGGCGGCCGCCCATGGGAAATCCTCCGTGATCCATGCCGAGTCCGCCGGACCGGCTCGTCCTTCTGTCCGTCTGCTGCTCACCCATCGCGGTCCGCCGTCCCGAGCGCACTCGCGCACACGCCCTCGGTGGCCCAGCTCGGGGTGTGCGCGGGAACCGTCCAGCTGCCGAGGACCTGGGCCTCGGGCGGAGATGCGAACGGGCGTGGGACGCCGTCCGCCTCCCTGCGCACCGGGGAGTGGGAGATCAGTTCCAGGTAAATGCCGCGAAATGCCGCGAGGTTCTGTTCGACGGTGAAGAGTTCGAGGGCGCGGGCGCGCGCCGCCGCGCCGAGACGTGCACGGCGCTCGGGGTCGCGCAGCAGCGTGATGCACGCGTCGGCGAGCGCCCGGGGGTTGCGCGGGGGCACCACGAGACCCGTACCGCCGATGACCTCGACGACGGCGCCGACATCCGTCGACACCGTGGCCCGTCCGCAGAACATCGCCTCGACCAGACTGATCGGGAAGCCCTCGACGACGCTGGAGAGGACGACGATCCCGCCCGCCGCGTACGCCTCGGCGAGGTCCGAGACCTCGGCGCCGCCGATGTCCTCGAAGGAGACCGGGTTGTCGCCCACGGCATGTGCGTCGGCGGCCTCGTCGGGGAAGAGCTGGGCGGCGAGTGCCCGGCAGTGCGCGAGGTACGTGGCGCCTTCCGCACCCGGTGCCGGTGCGCCGATGATCCGCAGCCGGGCGTCCGGTTCGGCCTTCCGTACCCGTGCGAAGGCGTGCAGCAGTGCGATCAGGTCCTTGGACGGATCTATCCGGCCGACCCAGACCAGGGTGTCGGGACCGCCCTCGTCGTTGCTCTCCCCCAGGGCTGCGAAGCGGGCGGCGTCCATGCCGGGATAGACCGTGCGCAGCTTGGCACGGTCGGCGCCGCACCGTTCCTGCCAGCGGCGTGCGTGCGTGTTGCCGGGGGTGATGAGCGCGGCCTGCCGGTAGACCTCGGTGGCGAGCCGTCCGTGGAACCCGGCGAGCAGGGCGCGTACCGGCGCGCCCAGGGCCGTGCCGGTCGCTGCGAGGTAGTGTGCCCGCAACTGCACGCCGTGCTCGGTGACCAGCAGCGGGACGCCGAAGAAGCGTTTGGCCAACAGCCCGGGCAGGGCCGCTGCCCCGCCGGACGCCGCGTGGCAGAGGTCGACCGCACCGAGGCTCTCCTCGTCGTACCAGTCGAGGGAGAGCGGGCGCAGGACGCGGTCCAGTTCCGCGGCGAGGGCGAGGAGGTCGGGGACGGTCGCTGCCTGGACGGTCCGCCCGGTGCCCCGGGCGCGGCAAACTGCTTCCAGTACGCGCACAGCTGTCTCGGAGCGGAGCGCCGCGGGAAGTCCGCCGTGTTCGCGGGCCAGTTCGGCGAGTCCGTACAGCCCGTCGGTGAACTGTGCGTCGGCGGCGTCGGCCGTCGACCCGGCATCGCCGCCCTCCGCGGTCGCGTCCGACGTGCAGATCGACGTGGCGAGCGCCGTGAAGTGCGCGGTGAACAGGCGCCGCTCGCGCCGTCCGTACGACCGCCCGCCCCCTCCGGTCACCAGCCGGGCGAGCAGCCCTTTGGGAACGTGGCCGCCCGGAATGTCCTCGTCGGTCATCCACAGCGGCGCCGTCCGCACCCGGCTGACCTGGATCGGAAGCTGTACCCAGCCCTGCGCCTCCTGCTCGGCGGAACGGCTGAGCGCGTAGAGGTCGAACTCGTGCTGGGTCAGCCCGCGCACCAGACGGTCGCACCAGAGCCTGGACTCACCGGTCGCATATGGATAACCACCGTCGGTGAGGAGTCCGATCCGCACGAGCGCACCCCCGATCTTCCTTGTGGGCAGCCGCCGATGGTTTTGGCGACTCACAGCGGGACGACCGTAAGCGGATATGCCGGTGGCGCGACGGACGGTTGTCCATCGCGCCACCGAAAGGGGTGAACAGTCGTAACTTTCCCACCCCCGTAGCGTTCCGTCGCGCTAAGAGGATGGTCGGTCACGCAGGGTCAGGCTGCGGCCAGCTCTTTGCGGGCCGCCCGGCGCACCGTCGCGAGTGCCGGATCGAGCGCGGGTACGGCGGCGAGGAGCTGCCTGGTATACGGATCCTGCGGCGCCCCGTAGACCTCGTCGACGCTGCCCTGTTCGACGATCCGGCCCTGTCGCATCACCGCGACCCGGTCGCTGACCTGCCGGACGACGGCCAGGTCATGGGCGATGAAGACCAGCCCGAGCCCCAGTTCCCGCTGGAGTTCGGCGAGGAGTGCGGTGACCTGCGCCTGGGTGGTGACATCGAGCGCGGAGACCGGTTCGTCGCAGACGATCAGCTCGGGGCCGGCGGCGAGTGCGCGGGCGATGCCGACGCGCTGGCGCTGTCCGCCGCTGAATTCGTGCGGGTAGCGGTCGTACCGGTCGGGGTCGAGCCCGACGCGTTCCAGCAGTTCCTGGACACGACTCCGGATCCTGGTGTCGTCGAGCACGCCCGCGGCGCGCAGCGGATCGGCGACGGATTCGCCGATCGAGCGGCGCGGGTTGAGCGAGGCGACGGGGTCCTGGAAGACCATCTGGAGCTCGCGCCGGTACGGCCGCAGTGCCTTGTCGGACAGGGAGCCGATCTCCACACCCCCGTAGCGGAGGTTGCCGCCGGTCGGGTCGAGGAGGCGTACGAGCATCCGGCCGAGCGTCGTCTTGCCGCTGCCGCTCTCGCCGACGATGCCGAGTGTCTCGCCGCGGTGGACGGTGAGGGAGACATCGTCCACGGCGATGACCCGGTCGCTGCCGCGCCCGAATTCGCGCCGCAGGCCGACGGCTTCGAGCAGCGGCTCGCCACCACCCGCATCCCGCGGCGCCGGGACCGGCACCGCGCCCTTCACGCCCGGCGCCGCGGCCGGCTTCGCCCGCTTCGCGTCCACCCGCGGCACCGCGGAGAGGAGTTCGCGCGTGTACGGCCGACGGGGCGCACCGAGCACGTCGGCGACCGGCCCGCTCTCCACCTCCCGGCCCGCCTGCATGACCAGCACGTCGTCGACGCTCTCCGCCGCGACGCCCACGTCGTGGGTGACCAGCAGCAGTCCCATGCCCGTTTCATGACGCAGCTGGTGCAGCAGGTCGAGGATCTGGGCCTGGACGGTGACGTCCAGCGCGGTCGTCGGTTCGTCGGCGATCAGCAGCTGCGGCTCGCAGGCGAGCGACATCGCGATGAGGGCGCGCTGCCGCATCCCGCCGGAGAACTCGTGCGGCCGGGACCGGGAACGCCGTGCCGCGTCGGGGATGCCGACCCGGTCGAGGACCTCCACGGCCCGCGCCCGCGCCGCCCGCCGTGAGGCACGCGTGTGGACCCGGTACACCTCGGCGATCTGGTCGCCGACCGCGTAGTACGGATCCAGGGACGACAGCGGATCCTGGAAGACCATGGCGGCCCTCGCGCCGCGCAGCGCCCGCAGTTCCGCGTCCGTCGCGGCCTGTACATCCACGCCCGCGACGCGGACCGAGCCGCCGACGGTGGCTCCTGTCCCCCGGTGCAGTCCGAGCAGGGCGTACGCCGACGCGCTCTTGCCGGAGCCGGACTCACCGACGACACCGAGCGCGGCGCCCGCCTCCAGCGTGAAGGAGAGTCCGTCCACGGCCCGGGCGCCCGCCGCGCCGTCGAAGGAGATCGTCAGATCGGAGACCTCGACGAGGCTCATGAGAGCACCACCCGACGGTCGGCCATCGCCTGCAGGATGTCCGCGACGGCATTGGCAAGGACGACGAAGAAGCCGGTGACGAGCACCAGGCCGACGACGACCGGAAGGTCGACGTTCTTCACGGCGTCGACGAGTTCACGTCCGACGCCGGGGATGTTGAACAGCGATTCGGTGAGGACGGCGCCGCCGAACATCGAGCCGATGTCCAGCGCGCCGAGCGCGATCACGGGGCCGAGTGCGCCGCGCAGCGCATGCCGTCCGACGAGGCCTCGTTCGCTCACCCCGTATGCGCGGAAGGTGCGCACATGGTCCTCGGCGAGGGTCTCCAGCATCGACGACCGGGTCATCCGGGCGTACGGAGCGGCGGAGACCAGCGCCAGCGAGACCCAGGGCAGCAGCAGGTTCCAGGCCCACTGCTCCGGGTTCTCGGTGAGCGGTACGTAGTCGGGGAACGGCAGCAGTTGCAGCGCCGAGCAGAACACGATGATCAGCAGCAGACCGATGACGAAGACCGGCGTGGCCATGCCGGCCAGGGTCAGTCCGGTGAGGATCCGCTCGGTCGCCCGGCCGCGCCGCCACACCGAGAGCAGTCCGGTGCCGACGCCGAGCAGGATCCACAGCACGAAGGCGCCGATGGCGAGCGAGGCGGTGGCCGGGAGCTTGGTGAGGATCATCTGGGTGACCTGCTGGTCGTCCTGGTAGGAGCGGCCGAGGCAGGGGGCCTGGCAGTGCAGGATCCCGGTGCCGGTCGAGTAGTCGTGGCCGACGAAGATCCCCTGGAGGAAGTGCGCGTACTGCACGTACAGCGGGTCGCCGAGCCGGAGCTGGTCGCTGACCTGCGCCACCTGGGCGGGTGAGCAGCGCGGCCCGCAGGCGATCTGTGCGACGTTGCCCGGGGCGACGTAGAACGCGGCGTAGACGACGACGCTGAGGGCGAGGAGCACGAACAGCGCCCCGCCGAGGCGCCGCAGCAGGAACCGGGTCATCCTCCGGCCTCCTTCTTGCGTCCGGTGCCGATCCGCAGCCGCGAGGCGACACGCGGGTCGAGCGCGTTGCGTACGCCTTCGCCGAGGACGGTCAGCGCCAGCACGGTGATGAAGATGAGCAGGGCGGGGATCAGCAGATAGGTGGGCGCCGCCTGGTACCAGGTGTCGGCGTCGCTGAGCATCTGTCCCCAGGACGGCGTGGGCGGCTTGATGCCGACGCCGAGGAAGGACAGCGCCGCTTCGACGACGATGTTGCCGGGGAAGAGCAGCACGGCGTACGTGATGACGGGTGCGGCGAGCGCGGGCAGCAGTTCGCGCCGGGCGATCCGCGCACCGCCCCAGCCGCTGAGCCGGGCGGCGGCCACATGGTCGAGCGACTTCAGCGCGAGGGTCTGGGCGCGCACGATCTTGGAGATGCCGGACCAGCCGACCAGCCCGACGATCGCGGCGATCAGCACCGGGCGCGGGAAGCCGGCGGGGACGACGGCGAGCGCACCGAGCGCGATCACCATGACGGGCAGGGCGACGACGATGTCGGTGACGCGGCTGAGCGCCTGGTCGACGAACCGGTTGCCGAGTCCGGCGGCGAGACCGACGACCACACCGACGATCACCTGGAGCAGGGTCGCGGCCAGCGCGACGCCGAGCGAGACCCGCGCCCCGTACACGACTCGGGCGAACAGGTCGCGGCCGGTGAGCGGTTCGACGCCGAGCCAGTGCTCGGCGCTGATGCCGCCGAACGATCCCAGCGGTACGCCGCCGGTGGCGGAGTCGACGAGGTTCGCGTGGTACGTGGTGGGGTCCTGGCCCTCGATGCCCGCCAGCAGCGGCGCGGCGAGCGCGACCAGGACCAGCAGGGCGACGATCACGGCCGCCACGACGGCGGAGCGCCGCGCGCGCAGCCGCCGCCGGAACGAGGAGGCCCCGGAGGCGGGGGCCGCCGCAGCGACGCCCGCCTCCTCGACCAGCAGAGCTTCGGCCATGGTTACTTGACCGCGACCTGCGAGATGTCGAGCACGCCGGTCCAGTCGCTGATGACGACGTTCTTGACGGCCTCGCCGTACAGGCGCTTGTAGACCGGGTGGAACAGCGGCACGGTCACCGCCTGCTCACCGATCTTCTTGTCGAGCGCGCCCCAGCGCTTCGCGGCCGCGCTCAGGTCGGTCAGCTTGTTGATCTCGTCGACCTCCTTGTTCACGGAGGGGTCGTCGAGCTGGAAGGCGTTGAAGTTGTAGCCGTCCTTGACGATCTGGCGTCCGTCGAAGATCGGCGCGAGGAACGGACCGCCGGACGGCCAGTCGGCGCCCCAGCCGGTGAGGAAGAAGCCGGGCTCGCTCTTCACGTCGTGGATCCTGTCCGAGTAGGCGTTGCCCTCCAGGCCCTCCAGCTCGACCGTGATCCCGGCCTTCTTCAGCGCCTCCTGGATCGCGGTGGCGATCTCCGGGCTGGTGGCGAAGTTCTTCTCGTTGGAGTGCGTGAGGGTGATGGTCAGGCCCTTGGCGTAACCGGCCTCCTTCAGCAGCTCCTTGGCCTTGGCCGCGTTGCCTGTCCTGCCGGCCGGGAAGGCGTCGTAGGCGCTGTGGCCGAAGGACGCCTGCTCCGGCAGGAAGGTGGTGGCGGGCTCGGCGAGCGAGGAACCGCCGGCCGCGTTGATCACGGAGGACCTGTCGACGGCGTACGAGATCGCCTCGCGCACCTTCGGATTGTCGAACGGCTTCACCTTCGGGTTGAAGGCGATGTAGTTCGTGTAGCCGAAGTGGCCGGTGCCGACGCGGGCGGCGAGCTTCTTGTCGCCGGTGACCTTGGCGAGCTCGGCCGGGCCGAGGTTGGTGTCGGTGGTGACGGCGGCGGCGTCGGCGCCCCGGGAGGCGGAGAGCCGCTGGTTGATGACGGCGGAGTCGAGTCCGGAGCGTACGTCGATCCGGTCCGGGTACGCCTTGCGCTCCTCGTCGGTGGCGGCCGACCAGAACGTGTTGCGCTCCAGGACGAGGCGCTCGCCGTCGCCCTCGTTCCTGACGACCTTGTACGGACCCGAGGAGATCGGATGGTTCTCGTACTTCGCGCCGGTGTCCTTGGCCTTCGGCACCGGGGTCGTCTGGGTCTGCGTCGCCAGGTAGGGGAACTCGCCCTCCGGCTTGTTGAGGTGGAAGACGATCGTCTTCGCGTCGGGCGTCTCGATCGAGGCGAGGCCCTTCTTGTCCTTGTAAGGGCCCTGGTAGTCGGCGCCGCCGATCAGCCAGTCGCGCAGATAGGGCGCGCCGCCGGAGAGTTCGGCAGCGAAGGAGCGCTCGATGCCGTACTTGATGTCGGCGCTCGTGATCGCTGTGCCGTCCTCGTACTTCAGGCCGTCCTTGAGCGTGTACGTCCAGACGGTGGCGTTCTTGCTGGGCGTGCCCAGGTCGGTCGCCAGGTCGGGCACGACCTTCGCGCCGGCCGCGCCGTTCTCCCGGTTGCGGGTGGTCAGCGTACGGAAGACCAGGGACGGGACGTTGCCGCCGCCGGAGGTGTACAGCCGCGCGGGGTCGAAGTCCTCCTGCGCGTTGCTGTTGAGGACGGTGAGCGTGCCGCCCTTGGCGGGCTTGCCCGCAGCGCCGGAGCCGGCGTCGCTGCCCTTGCTGTCCTGGGGCCCGCACGCTGCGGCGCCCGAACCCACGACGAGAACCACGACGGCCGCTGCCACGCGGCGCGATATGACGGACGGTTGACGCATCGGAAGATGACCTCTCGGAGTACTGCTGACGGAAGGAGGCTGAACGAGGATCCGTGCAGGCAGCAGCGAGGGTGCGGGATGGAACAAACGGTCAGGGATCAGAACGAACCGGACCGGGACACCGAAACTGCCGCGCCTGCGGACGGAGTACGCCCGGCGCGGCAGTCGGGAAGAGCCGTTCCCTGCGGGACAGGGCTCGGGGAAAGGGAGTCGACGCGCGCTCAGGCAGGCGTCAGCAACAGTGAATGTCGGCGACGCTGTGCCCGGTCACACCGATGAGCGCCAGCTCTATGGCTGCGCGTTCGAAGGTGACGGGGCTGCGTGACATGCCGAGAAATATGCGCGACCGCCCCCTTGATGTCAACGCGGAATGAGACAGTCGTCCCACATGTCGGACACCCTCTCCGGGGGCCGGACGCCCGGCCTCGTCGCGGGCATCGGCCGGGAGGCGGTCGACGGGGGCCGACGGGCGGCCCGACCGGGCTCAACTGCCCGGATAAACCCAGGCGTTGGGGCGGCACTTGATGCCGTCGACATCGAGGGACTTGGTCTGCTGCTGCATCACGGGAGCGAGTGCGCCCGGCGTGCGGCAGCTCACATGATTGTGACCCAGCCGGTGGCCGACCTCGTGGTTGATCAGCATCTGGCGGTAGGAGAAGAGCTTCTTCGGGCCGAACGTCGATGATCCCTGCGCCCAGCGATAGGCGTTGATCATCACGCGCTCGGTCGCCGCCGAATCGCACGAGACATTGTCTTCGGTCGTATCGAGACCCGACTTCCCGCACCAGTCACCGGTGGTTCCCGGGCTGGCCAGAGTGATCACGAAATCCGGATCGCCCGAGGAGACCCGCTCGAAAGTCATGGCGCCGTCGTGCGCCCAGCTGCGGTCGTCATTAAGGGTTCTCTGGACCGCCTCGGCAAAAAGTCCGGCGTCGAGGCCGAGACCTTTCTCGACGTCGATCCGATAGCGATACTTATGCCCCTTGCCCGGAGCCTTCGCCGTTCCCGGGACCGTCTCGAAGTGTCCGGAACCCTTGAGTTCCGGAGCGAGCGGATAGGCCACAGCCATCTTCTGCTCGTACGAGAGAGGCGCGGCCGCCACCGCTTTCGGCGTCGGCCGGTCGTCCGAACGGGAGGAGGTGTCCTCGCCACCGTCCCGGTCGACGCCCGCGCCGGATGCCGCCATGCCGACGCGCCCTCTGCTGTCATGTGCGACCTGACCGGCCACGACCACCGCGAGCACGGTGGTCACGGCGGCGGCTGCGACACCGGTGAAGGTGCGCCCCTTGCTGCTCCTGGTGACCGGTGGGGCATCGCCGTCGCCGGGGGGCGGCTGCTCCTCCCCGTCGCCGACCGCGGTGAACGGGTCGGCCGGCGGGGCGGACGGGGAACGGGGGGCGGGCGGCGCGGACGGTGCGTCGAAGGCATCGACGAACTCCCGTCGCGGACCCGGTATCAGCGACCGTGTACCGGCCTCGGGCTGCCGATCCGACATCCCCTCCGGCATCGGCCGGGCTGTGGGCCGAGGCATCTGCGGCTTCCCGGGCCGCAGCCCCGGGCCGCCCGGCCGCCCCGGAGCCTGCTCGTCGAACACCGGCTGCGGTCCGGTCCCCCAGCCGCCCCCCGGCTCGCGCTGCTCGGGATGGCCGCCACGCACCTGCGGGACCCCCTGGAAAGGGGTGTGCCCGTCCGCGCCGGGCGGCACTCCGGCCACCTTCCTGCGTCGTCCACTGCCGGGCTCCGGCCGGGTCGCCTCACGAGCGCCACCCCGGTCCGCCGCTCCGGCATCGATATCTCGTTCGCTGGCTGGGGGCTCTTTTCGGCTATGTCGTCCCACGCCCCGGATCAGCTCCCGCCGCATTCGTCGAGCAGTTCCCGGAACGCCTGGGCGACCGCTTCCGGGTACTCCATCATCGCCACGTGCCCTGCGTCGGGCAGTGTCAGCAGCCGCGAATCGCGGAAGGCCGCGGACGCTCTGCGTGCCATCCGGTACGAGACGAGCTGGTCCCGTCCGCCGTACACGAGCTGGGTCGGTGCGAGCACACGCTCGGCCTGGCGCCACAGTCCGTGCTGCCCGCCCAGCGTGTACGCATCGACGATGCCACGCGCCGAGCGCGCCATCGCATCCCAGAAGTACGGCAGTTCCAGCCGTCTCTCCATTTCGGCCACCGCTTCGCGGAAGCCGGCTTCGGAGACGCGTGCCGGATCGCCGTAACAGAGTGCCATGACTCCGCGCGTCCGTTGTTCCGCCGTCATGTCCCTGGTCATCCGGGAGAACAGGGATGCGACCCCCGGAACGGCGAGCAGTCCGGTCGGTACGGCGGGCCACTGCACCCGGATCTCGGGCAGCGCCGGCGAGATGAGGGTGAGCGTTCTCACCAGGTCGGGGCGGACGGCCGCGACCCGGGTGGCCACCGCGCCGCCGAGCGAATTACCGAAGAGATGGACGGGACCGCGCTCCCCCGCGTCCAGGAGCCGGATCACCGCGCGGGCGTGTCCGGTGACCGAATAGTTGCCGTCGTCCGGCGGCGGGGAGTCCCCGAAGCCGGGCAGGTCGACCGCCTCGCCGTCCACCACGTCCTGGAGCAGCGGCATCAGCGCCGACCAGTTCTGCGAGGAGCCGCCGAGCCCGTGCACGTAGAGCGCGGGCGACAGACCGGTCCGCTCCGACGGCCGGGCGCGGACGTTCAGCGTCAGGCCGGGGAGCGCGACGGAGCGCAACTCCTCCCCCTCGGCAACCCGGACGGCGCTCACCGTGGGGGCCGCCGCTGCAGCGGCGGCTCGGACTCCCGGCAGCTCGGTCGATGACATGCGGCAATGTTACGAGACGATCACACCGTGGTTCATGTGTTCGCGGTCACAGATCGCATAGCGCCGTGCCGGGCTAGCTCCTAGGCTCGAAGCTAAGGAAGGGAGTCACCATGACGGTCGACCCCAGCGACCCGGAGACCTTCGAGAGAATTCAGCCGGACGAGCCGGACCCGGAGGCACCCGAGGCTGACGCGGCCGAACAGCAGGCCGACCTCCAGCCGAGGAGCGACGATCCGCTCACGGACATCGACCGGGACACCGCAAATGAGGCGGATGCGGCGGAGCAGGCCCGCGTCGTCGCGGAGGACGAGGACGATTACCGCTGATACGTCCCGCTTTGCCGTGCAGGTCGACGAATCTGTGGCTACCGCAGCCGTCCGGTCCGTGAAATTCTGCGTCCGCGCCGCGCGCACCCGGGTTACTCAAAAGTACGATGGCTGTACGGCGCAGCGTGCAGAAAAAGGCTGTGTTCGATCACAATTTTGGGAGGCGGCGTGACAGCCATCGAGCAGACAGAGGCGGCGCGCCCGCGGGGTACTCGCCTGCCTCGCCGCGCCCGACGCAACCAGCTGCTGGGCGCCGCGCAGGAGGTCTTCGTCGCGCAGGGTTACCACTCCGCCGCGATGGACGACATCGCCGAGCGGGCCGGTGTCAGCAAGCCGGTGCTCTACCAGCACTTCCCGGGCAAGCTGGAGCTCTATCTGGCGCTGCTCGACCAGCACTGCGAATCGCTGCTGCAGGCGGTGCGTACCGCGCTGGCGTCGACGACGGACAACAAGCTCCGTGTCGCCGCGACGATGGACGCCTATTTCGCGTATGTCGAGGACGAGGGCGGCGCCTTCCGGCTGGTCTTCGAGTCGGACCTGACGAACGAGCCGGCGGTACGGGAACGGGTCGACCGGGTCTCGCTGCAGTGCGCGGAGGCGATCTCCGACGTCATCGCGGGGGACACGGGGCTCTCCAAGGACGAGTCGATGCTGCTCGCGGTCGGTCTGGGGGGCGTGTCCCAGGTCGTCGCCCGGTACTGGCTGTCCAGCCGGTCGGGGATCCCGCGCGACACGGCGGTACAGCTCCTCACCTCGCTGGCCTGGCGTGGCATCGCCGGGTTCCCCCTGCACGGCATCGATCAGCACTGACGTCCGGTCGGCACTCCTCCGTGTCCGCGGTACGTGTTCGCTGCGGGCGTTGCCCGCCGACCTCTGACAGCTCCGCTCACCGGGCTAATGTGTGGTGCGTACGGCGCGGCTCACGCGCATGAGGACTGACCGTCGGAGGGACATAGCCGTGGAGGTCAAGATCGGCGTGCAGCACGCACCCCGGGAGATCGTTCTGGAGAGCGGGCTTTCCGCCGAGGAGGTCGAGAGCGCGGTCGCCGAGGCTCTCACCGGCAAGGCGCAGCTGCTCAGCCTCAAGGACGACAAGGGCCGCAAGGTCCTGGTGCCGGCCGACCGGGTCGCCTACGTGGAGATCGGCGAGCCGAGCACGCGGCGAGTAGGGTTCGGCGCGCTGTAGGGACAGACGCGCAGCAGTGCGAAGCGGCCCGGAGGGGTGTACCCCCGCCGGGCCGCTTCTGCGTTCTGCCGCTGCTCAGTGCCGGTTTCCGCGGTGCGGCACCTGTGCGGAACCTGCCCCGGGGAGGGTTGCGTTCCGCATCCCACGGGTAGTACGGCCTACGACCGTTTTGCCCTCCCCCTTCGCTCTGCAAGCATGGGGGGACACCCCTCCGCAACCCGCGAGGTGATCGTCTGTGATCTGGGAATCCCTCGGCTCCGTCGCACTCGGACTCGTCCTCTCCTGGGCGGCGCTCCGCTTGCTGCCCGGTCGGCTCCCGTCCGGCCGTGCCGTCTTCACCACCGGTGCTCTGGGTGCCCTGTTCGGCGCGTATCTGATGCATTCGGTGCTGGGCCCCGGACATGTCCTGCCCACCCTGATCGGCGCGGTGCTGATCGGCGCGGTGACGCTGTCGCTGCTGATCCGCCCGCGCGGCCGCCGCCTGAGCCGATCAGCGGCGGCCTGAGGGGGCCCGTCGGCGGTCTGTCAGGCAGCCAGTCCGAGCGCGGCCATCCGCTTGGTGTGCGCCTCGGTGATCCGCGAGAACATCCGGCCGACCTCGGCCAGGTCGAACCCGTCCGCCACGCCGCCCACCAGCATCGTCGACAGCGCGTCGCGGTCGGCGACCACCCGCTGGGCCTGGGAGAGCGCCTCACCCATCAGCCGCCGGGCCCACAGCGCGAGCCGGCCGCCGACCCTCGGGTCGGCCTCGATCGCGGCGCGCACCTTCTCGACGGCGAAGTTGCCGTGGCCCGTGTCGTCCAGCACGGCGAGGACGAGCGAGCGGGTGTCCGAGTCGAGGCGTACGGCGACCTCACGGTAGAAGTCACTGGCGATCGAGTCGCCGACGTACGCCTTGACCAGACCCTCCAGCCAGTCCGACGGGGCGGTCTGGCGGTGGAAGTCGTCGAGCGCCTTGGCGAACGGCTCCATGGCCGCGGTCGGCTCGGTCTCGATCGCGGTCAGCCGGTCCGTCAACCGCTCGAAGTGATGGAATTCGGCGGACGCCATCTTTGCCAGCTCCGCCTTGTCGGCCAGCGTCGGCGCGAGTTTTGCGTCCTCGGCGAGCCGCTCGAAGGCCGCCAGCTCCCCGTACGCGAGTGCTCCCAGCAGATCCACGACCGCGGCACGGTACTGCGGCTCAGCGGATGCGGTGGCCCAGTCCTGGGCGGCGATTCCGGTGGGTGCGGGTGCTTCAGTGGCGTTGTCAGGCGTCTCCATGAACCGCAGAATAGCCCGCCCGTCGAAGGATGGAAGGGCCTGGTCAGCCGGTGCCATCACACCGTTCCGATGAATTCGCCCAACACACATGCGCGAATCCGGGGTACAGTGGTATTGCGGTTACTGAGTATTTTGGATGTACCGGTGGCGCGAAATTGAATGAGGATGCCCGGTCGGTGGCCCGATCGGCTCCGACCCGACAGCCCTCCGCGCGGGGCGTACACCACGTACGACCGCAGATGAGGGGCCCCCTCAGCGGCACGAGCGCTCGAGCGACGGCAGTGGTCCCGCGCCACCCGGCCCATCCACGGCCGGATGACCAACCCCGGCACGGTACGACCCCCAGCGTTCGCCTCGGACCGCGTCTCACAGAAGAGGCAGCACCCTGACTACGTTCCGAGACCTCGGGATTCTTCCCGAGACGGCCGAGGCCCTCGAAGCCGTCGGCATTGTGTCCCCCTTTCCCATCCAGGAGATGACGCTCCCCGTCGCACTCTCCGGCTCCGACGTGATCGGACAGGCCAAGACCGGTACCGGCAAGACGCTCGGTTTCGGTCTTCCCCTGCTGGAGCGCGTCACCGTCCCCGCGGACGTCGAGGCGGGCCGGGCCAAGCCCGAGCAGCTGACCGATGCGCCGCAGGCGCTGGTCGTCGTCCCCACGCGTGAGCTCTGCCAGCAGGTCACCAACGACCTGCTGACCGCCGGCAAGGTGCGTAACGTCCGCGTTCTCGCGATCTACGGCGGCCGTGCGTACGAACCGCAGGTCGAGGCCCTGAAGAAGGGCGTCGACGTGATCGTCGGCACCCCGGGCCGCCTGCTCGACCTGGCCGGCCAGCGCAAGCTCGACCTGTCGCACGTGCGTGCCCTCGTCCTCGACGAGGCCGACGAGATGCTCGACCTGGGCTTCCTGCCCGACGTCGAGCGGATCATCACCATGCTGCCGCCGACCCGCCAGACGATGCTGTTCTCGGCGACCATGCCGGGTGCGGTCATCGGCCTCGCGCGGCGTTACATGTCGCAGCCGACGCACATCCGCGCCACCTCGCCCGACGACGACGGCGCGACCGTCGCCAACATCTCGCAGCACGTCTTCCGTGCCCACTCCATGGACAAGCCGGAGATGGTCTCGCGGATACTGCAGGCCAACGGCCGTGGGCTGGCGATGATCTTCTGCCGCACCAAGCGGACGGCAGCCGACATCGCCGAGCAGCTGGAGAAGCGCGGTTTCGCGTCCGGCGCGGTCCACGGCGACCTCGGCCAGGGCGCCCGTGAGCAGGCGCTGCGCGCCTTCCGCAACGGCAAGGTGGACGTGCTCGTCTGCACCGATGTCGCGGCCCGCGGTATCGACGTCGAGGGCGTCACGCACGTCATCAACTACCAGTCGCCGGAGGACGAGAAGACCTACCTCCACCGCATCGGCCGGACCGGCCGCGCGGGCGCCAAGGGCATCGCGATCACGCTGGTCGACTGGGACGACATCCCGCGCTGGCAGCTGATCAACAAGGCCCTGGACCTGAACTTCAACGACCCGGTCGAGACGTACTCCACGTCGCCGCACCTGTTCGAGGAGCTCGACATCCCGGCCGGCACCAAGGGTGTCCTGCCGCGCGCCGAGCGGACCCGTGCGGGTCTGCGGGCCGAGGAGATCGAGGACCTGGGCGAGACGGGCGGCCGCGGCCGCAAGTCGTCCGCGGCGTCGGCTCCTGCCGTACGGGAGGAGCGGGCGCCGCGTACGCCGCGTCAGCGTCGTCGTACACGGGGCGGATCCGCGCTCACGGAGAGCACTGCTGCCGCGGTGCCGGCGCCGGCCACGGAGCCCGCGCAGGCTGCGGTGGCCGCGCCCGCCGCTGACGCCCCGGTGGAGCCGCGCACGCCGCGCCGTCGTCGCCGTACGCGGGTCGCGGTCCCGGATGTCGCGGCCGAGGCCGCCGTGGCCCTGGCGGAGGCTCCGGCCGTCGTCGGGACACCGGCAGTCGAGGCGGAGGCCGAGGCCAAGCCGCGTCGCCGTCGGGCCCGCACCGTCACCAAGCCTGCGGACGAGGTCGACTTCCAGATCGCGCCCATGGCCGAGCCGGTGGTGGAGGCGAAGACGGTGACGAAGCCGCGGCGCCGCGCCCGGATCGTCGCCAAGCCGGCCGAGGACGAGGTCGACTTCCAGATCGCGCCGATCGCCGAGCCCGAGCCGGCGAGGCCGCGTCGGCGGACGCGGGCCGCGGCGAAGCCGAAGGCGGAGAGCGTCGTGGAGGTTCCGGTCGCGGAGGGCGAGGCCAAGCCGCGGAGGCGGCGGGCGCCGCGCACTGCGGCCAGGACCGAGGGCTGAGCACACGCCGATGGTCGTTCGGGGCTCCGCCCCCGACCCCGCTCCTCGATTGCCGGAGGGGCTTGATCATGCCGGACGGGTCTGAGGACATCCTCAGGCCCGTCCGGCGTTTGAGGACGCAGTCGGCCCGTCGGGCGTGTGAGGACATAGCCTCGTGTCATGAGTCGGCCGCCCACCTTCATCCCGCCCTCCTGCTCCCGCGCCCACGCGCTGCCCACCGCGCGCGGGGCCTTCGCCGTGCTGGATGCCTCGCCGCCCACCGAGCCGCGCGGCACCGCCCTTCTGCTGCCCGGATACATGGGCAGCAAGGAGGACTTCATCGCGCTCCTCGAACCGCTCTCCGCCGCCGGCTACCGCATCGTCGCCGCCGACGGGCGCGGGCAGTACGAGACAGATGGAACGGACCGTCAGGAGGCCTACGAACAAAGCGAGTTGGCTCGTGATGTGCTCGCGCAGGCCAACGCACTCGGTGGCTCCGTGCATCTCCTCGGCCACTCGCTCGGCGGGCAGATCGCCCGCGCCGCCGTCCTTCTCGACGCCTCGCCGTTCCGTTCGCTGACGCTGGTGTCCTCCGGCCCCGCACAGGTGGTCGAGGCCCAGCAGCTCAAGGTGAAGATGCTCAGCGACGCGCTCGCGACGCTGAGCATGGCCGAAGTGTGGGACGCGATGCGCGCCCTCGACCCGCCCGAGGACGCGGCGGCAGCGGACGGCGAGGGGCTTCGCCGGCGTTGGCTGCGCCACCGTCCCGCCCAGCTGATCGCCACCGGGCGGCAGCTGGCGACGGAGCCGGACCGGGTAGCCGAACTCGCCGCCGTACCACTGCCCGTCCATGTGCTCTCCGGCGAGCGCGACGACACCTGGCCGGTGCCGTTGCTCGACGAGATGGCGCAGCGGCTCGGCGCGCACCGCAGCCGGATCGCGGGCGCCGAGCACTCCCCCAACACGGACCGCCCGGAGCAGACCGCCGCCGCGCTGGCCGCCTTCTGGGACGGCGTGTGACGACCTGATCCGATTCGGACGCTCCGACAACGCGACGAGGTGCCGTGCCTGTCGTCGTGCGCCCGGCAGGGACGGCGGAACAGCCCTTGGCTCAGTACTGCGCCTGCAGGTGCTGCCAGAAGCCGTCGCGCAGCGCCCGGCGCAGATGGGCGTGGCCGCGCAGCGAGTGCTGGAGCAGCCGTTCGGCCTCGACCAGCAGGTCCTGGTCCACGGAGCCCGGCAGGTAGGGGTGTCCGGGCAGCAGGTCGGCGAGGGCGTCGCGGCCGCGGGCGGAGAGCCAGGCGGCGGCGATCTGCGCACCGACGAAGCGGACGTCCTCGCGGGAGGGGGCCGGGGTGTCGTCCTCGTACGTGGTGACGGGGCGTCTGGTGACATACGGGCGGCAGAAGTCCAGGTCGAAGGTGCGCTGGCTGTCGACTTCCCAGAGCAGCGGTTCGGCCTGGTTGCGCCCTTCGCCCGCCTCGATGCCCCAGAGGTGGACCCGGGCCCCGTACCCCTGCGCCGCCTCGACCGCGGACACCAGGTCCTCGTCGCCGCCGACGAGCGCCGCGTCGCTGATCGCGCGGTGCCGGGCGAGGGATTCGAGGTCGGTGCGGATGAGTGAGTCGACGCCCTTCTGCTGGTTGTTGGCGTTGAGGTTGCCGAGTCTGACCTTGACGTCGGGAAGTTCGGCGATGGACTGCTGCTCGACCGTGTGGATCCGGCGCCTGGCCCCGTCGTACCAGTACACGCGCAGAAGTCTGCTGTCCGCGAAGATGGTGCGGGCCTTGTCGATGAAGGCCTCGATCAGCCCTTCCGCGTCGAGATCGAAGGAGCGCCGGTCCTCCGTGCCGGTGACGAGCAGCCCGGCCGCGGCGTACACATAGCCCGCGTCCACGAAGATCGCGTGGGTCGAGGGGGTTTTGGACACCTCGGCGAGCATGCGCTGGAGCAGCTCGTTGGTGCGGTCCAGGCGTTCGCCGATCTGCGCCTCGTTCATGCGGACCTCATTGTCCGCGCACGGCCGGTTTCCCGCTGGTACTTAGACATCCAAAAAATTTCCTTAGCGTAGGGAATGTTTGCTGGTGGCAAGCCGTTGTACACCTTGTGGAGCGCGGGACGCCGATGTCCGACGCTCCACATCCTTGCGGACGGGTCACCCGTCCTCCCAGTAGTTCTCCAGCAGGAGGATCAGACGAAGGGAAGCCCTATGCGCTTCGAGATCATGCGACTCGACGATGTCGACGGTACCGCCGTGGACAGCACCGTCGTGGACGCCGCCTCCGTCAACCGGATCGTGCAGCAGGCCGCTTCGATAGGCCAGCGCATCTATATCCGCCCGGCCGAGAACTCGGCTTCGTAACGCCTCACCGACGTACAAAGACGAAGCGCCCCCGCACGGACGGTCCGTACGGGGGCGCTGTGGTGTCCGGGTCGGCGTCAGGAGTTCTGGATGACCTGGGTGACTCCGTTGATGATCTGCTGCACGGCGATGGCCGAGAGCATCATTCCCGCGAGCCTCGTCACCAGGACGACGCCGCCGTCCTTGATCACGCGGATGATCAGCAGCGAGTAGCGCATGGTCAGCCAGAGCACGAGGTGCATGGCGACGATCGCCGTCCAGACCGAGACCTGACTCCCGAAGCTGTCGGCGTGCTGCACCGCAAGGATCACCGAGACGATCGCGCCGGGGCCGGCGAGCAGCGGCATTCCCAGCGGCACGAGCGCGACGTTGACATCCTTCGTCTGCGTCGGTTCGTCGGTCTTGCCGGTCAGCAGATCGAGTGCGATCAGCAGCAGGAGCAGCCCGCCCGCGATCATCAGGGCGGGGACGGAGACATGCAGATAGTCGAGGATCTGCTGACCGAGCACACCGAAGACGGCTATCACGCCGAAGGCGACGGCAACCGCCTGGAGCGCCATCCTGCGCTGCATCTTGGCGGGCCGCCCGGCGGTGAGGGCGAGGAAGATCGGGGTGATTCCGGGTGGATCCATAATCACAAAAAGCGTGAGAAATAGGGATCCGAAGACAGCAACGTCGAACACAGTGAGGCCTTGCGAGAAGAGAGCGGGTCGAGACGGGACGTGCGCAGCCCGCAGCCGTGAGCGGCCGGGCGTGCGAGAAGAGGTGAGGAGGGGTGAGAGGCGCGGACAGGTACCTACGCGTTGCGGGGCCCGCCGGCGCCCGGCACCGGGAAGGCTCCCGTGGCGCGCCGGGTGATCTCGCCGTAGATCTCCGGGTCGGTGGTGTAGTCGCCGAGCTGTACGGTCTTCCGGCTGCCGTGGTAGTCGCTGGAGCCGGTGGCCAGCAGCCCCAGTTCCTTGGCGAGTCCGCGCAGCCGGGCCCTGGTCGGCTCGTCGTGGTCCATGTGGTCGACCTCGATCCCGTCGAGGCCCGCGGCGGCGAGCCGTGCGATGGCCGCCTCGGGCACCACTTCGCCGCGCTTGACGGCGAGCGGGTGGGCGAAGACGGTGACGCCACCGGCGGCCTTGACCAGCCGGATCGCGTCGAACGGGTCGAGCTCGTGCTTCTGTGCGTAGGCGCGTCCGCCGTCCGCGAGCCACTCGGGCGTGAAGGCGTCCGAGACCGTCTCGACGACGCCGAGCTCGACGAGCGCGGTGGCGATGTGCGGCCTGCCGACCGAGCCGCCCCCCGCGATCCGGGCGACCTGCTGCCACTCGACCGGGACGCCGAGTTCCTGGAGCTTGCGGACCATGGTCTGTGCACGCGGCACCCGGTCGTCCCGTACCAGCTCGCGTTCGCGTGCCAGTTCCGGCTCGTCGGGGTCGAAGAGGTACGCGAGCATGTGCAGCCCCACACCGTCGACCCGGCAGGAGAGCTCGGCGCCGGTGACGAGGGTGAGGCCCTCGGGGAGCGCGGCAATCGCCTCGGCATGGCCGCGGGCGGTGTCGTGGTCGGTGAGGGCGACGACATCGAGGCCCGCGGCGGCGGCGTTCCGCACCAGCTCCGCGGGGCTGTCCGTGCCGTCCGAGGCAGTGGAGTGGGTGTGCAGGTCGATGCGCACGACGCGTACTCCAGTGCTCGCAGCCGGACAGGGGGGACGCCCAAGGATAACCGGCATTCGAACAGCGCCCGGCCGGTCACGACGACGCCCGGGCGCGCGTCCGGCGGTCAGGGCCGGTCGAGCAGCCGTGGTGTGAGCGCCCCGCACGGCACGAGTTCGGCCTCCGCCCCGGCCTCGCGCAGATCGGTCAGTATCAGTTCGTCGTACATCAGCAGCCCGGACTGCTCGGGCCAGACGATCGCCCAGAGCCAGAGCCCGCGTGCCTCACCGGCGAAGACCGCCCGGTCCTCGGGGGCGCCCTTGACGTGCCAGAGCGAGGTGGGGCGTCCGGCGGCGAGCACCTTGGCGTCGGGAGGTCCGTCGACATGGAGGTACGGGCCGGGGTCGGGGCCGTCGATCCCGGCGTAGCGCGCACCGAGTCCGACCCCCAGCTCCTCGGCGACGAGCAGCAGCTCGCCCATACCGCCCAGTGGACCGGGGCCCGAGCAGGCGACGACGGTGGCGCGGCCGCCGCTGCGGTCGTCGCCCGCGTACGAGACACCGGTGAACAGCCAGCCGACCGGCAGCGGCCAGGGCATCCACACCGGCACCTGGGCGCGGGCCACCACCACCCCGAGCGCCTCGACGCTGGGCGGGATCACCGGCTGCAGCGGATACACGGCGCCATGCACCGCGCACTGCCAGGTGTCGGCGAAAAGACCGGGCGCCCTGACCCGGCCTCCGCACTTCGGGCAACTGGGTTCGCCCCTCATAGCGACCAACGGTCCTCCCCGGCTGTCGCCGCGTCAAGGACGATCACCCGTCCGCAGCGTGGCTCCCACCAGGGGCATTAGATGTAGCTTGCAATTATTAGCTTCTCTAACTTATTCTGTGCATAACGCACCGATCTAGTGGAGAGCGAGAAGACCCATGCAGGGAGAGGATCCGTTCGATCAGGGAGCGGGCAGCATCCTGCGCCAGCCGAAGGCCGTCTGGGCCACCGCGGGCGCCTCTGTTGTCGCGTTCATGGGAATCGGGCTGGTGGACCCGATTCTGCCGTCCATCGCCAAGGGGCTCGAGGCGACGCCCAGCCAGGTGTCCCTGCTCTTCACCTCGTACTTCCTGATCACCGCGGTCGCGATGCTCGTCACCGGCTTCGTCTCCAGCCGGATCGGCGGCCGCAAGACGCTGCTGACCGGTCTCGCGCTCGTCGTCGTCTTCGCCGCACTCTCCGGCACCTCGTCGTCCGTGGCGGAACTCGTCGGGTTCCGGGCCGGCTGGGGCCTCGGCAACGCGCTCTTCGTCTCGACCGCGCTCGCCGTGATCGTCGGCGCGGCGGCGGGCGGCAGTTCGGCGGCGATCCTGCTGTACGAATCGGCACTCGGCCTCGGCATGGCGTGCGGGCCGCTGCTCGGCGCGCTGCTCGGCGACGCCAGCTGGCGCTATCCGTTCTTCGGCACCGCGGCCCTGATGGCGATCGGCTTCATCTGCATCACGGCGTTCCTGAAGGAACAGCCGAAGCCCGCCCGCAGGACCTCACTGCTCGACCCGGTCAAGGCGCTCGGCCACGGCGGCCTCGCCTCCGTCGCGGCCTCGGCGTTCTTCTACAACTACGCGTTCTTCACGATCCTGGCGTTCACGCCGTTCGTGCTGAACATGACGCCGTACAAGTCCGGAGCGGTCTTCTTCGCCTGGGGTCTGCTGCTCGCCGTCTTCTCGGTGCTCGTCGCGCCCCGGCTGCAGAAGCGCCTCGGCTCGCTCAAGGTGCTCGGCGCCTCACTGGTGCTGCTCGCCGCCGACCTGCTGATCCTCGGCTACGGCAACCACACCACAGCCATCGTCTGCACGATCGTCTCGGGCGCCTTCATCGGCATGAACAACACCGTCTACACGGAGCTGGCGCTCGGCGTCTCGGACGCGCCACGCCCGGTGGCGAGCGCGGGTTACAACTTCGTCCGCTGGTTCGCCGCGGCAGCCGCCCCGTACCTCGCCCCGAAGATCGAGGAATGGAGCAACATCCACATCCCGTTCGTGGTCGCCGCGGTCGCGGCCGTCGTCGGCGCGGTCGTCGTCCGGGTCCGGCGCACGGCACTGACCCATGAGGCGCAGGAGCTGGAGCCGAAGCACGCCACCGAGGACGGCGTCACCGCCTTCGCCAACTGACCCTTGCGCGAACCCTGTTCCGCCCCGCCCGCGGCTCCCCCTCCTGGCCGCGCGGCGGGGCTTCCCCCTGCACGTATGGCGTTCGTCTCAGTCCAGGGCCACGGAGGTACGCAGCGGATCCCGCAGATCCGTCCCGTGCGACAACCACCGTTCGTGGAGCTCCTGCGCCCCGCGGACCCGCTTCCACGCCGCCTCGTTGGGCGTCATCGGCAGCAGCGGCAGGAACCGCACCGGCTCCATCGGCCCGCCCGTCTCCCGGCCGCCGCCCCCCACGGAGCCGCTGCGCGGTGCAGGCTCGTTCAGTTCCAGGTCCTCGACCAGCCCGCCCGGCTCGGCGACCAGCACGGAGCTGAACGGCGCCCCGGGCCACAGTGGTTCACCCAGGTCCAGCGAGGCGCCGGGAGCCACGACCAACCCCTCGACCTGCGGGGAAGCCGCCAGCACGGCCAGTGGGCGGAGCACCTTGTCCGTGTCGGCGAGCCCGGCCCGCACGGAGAGGACGAGCTCGGCGCGCGGCCCCTTCACCGGGTCCGCGAGGGCCGCGGTCGGATCGGACATCGGCTGGGCGGACATGCCGAGCGTGGCGTAGCGCACCACATCGCCGTCGATGAAACGGAGTACCTCGATCCGGTCTGTACCGAGAAACGTCACCGCGGCGCGCGCGTCCGGTTCACCGAGAGCCGTACGGAGCCGGGCCTCGACCAGAGCAAGAATTTCTTCCATGCTGCGAGCATAGGACGCGTATGGAACGGGCAAAGTAAGGGATTGGGCCGGAGTCGGCTGATAGTCTTGGCCGCTGGTCGGGACAGCACGCAGAAGCGTCGCTCTCAGTCCCGACAACACGTCATCCCCCACGGGGGACCGGCTGGAGGAGGTGGGGCTGCAATGGACCGAAGTCGATCGTGCAGTACCAACCGCTCTTCCGCCCCACACCCTTCTTCGGTGATCTGACGCCTCCCCCGTCAGGACTCAGGGCGTTGCGCACGACGGAAGAGCACTCCTTTTTTGCCT
Organism: Streptomyces sp. NPDC057486; assembly: GCF_042802415.1. Taxonomy (NCBI): domain Bacteria; kingdom Bacillati; phylum Actinomycetota; class Actinomycetes; order Kitasatosporales; family Streptomycetaceae; genus Streptomyces; species Streptomyces sp. NPDC057486. The sequence continues at coordinate 27,703 of NZ_JBHVEE010000044.1, forward strand.
GTCTGTAGCGAACGCCGTCATCGCGCCGCCGCGGTGCCGCCCGCTTTGCGGATGTGAGCACACGTCCCCATTCCGGGCTGTTCCACGTGCCCGACGACGGCCCTCCGTGAAGGAGCCAGCCATGTCGATGATCCGTGACCTGCGCGCTGCCGTGCGCCCGTCCCTGCGCAAGACCAACGCCCTGCACAGCAGTTACGACACCACCCGTGACCCGTCCGCCTCCAGCGCGGTCGTCGACTGCGCGGTCTACCGCGACGGACGCCGCGTGGAGAGCGCCGGCTGCCTGACCCCGCACGAAGCGATGCTTCGGGTGCGCGAGGACGGCGGCTTCGCCTGGATCGGCCTGCACGAGCCGACCGAGGAGGAATTCGCCGGGATCGCCCGGGAGTTCGGCCTCCACCCGCTCGCCGTCGAGGACGCCGTCCACGCCCACCAGCGGCCCAAGCTGGAGCGGTACGACGACACGCTCTTCACCGTCTTCAAGACCATCCACTACGTCGAGCACGCCGAGCTCACCGCGACCAGCGAGGTCGTCGAGACCGGTGAGGTGATGTGCTTCACCGGCCGGGACTTCGTCATCACCGTCCGGCACGGCGGACACGGCTCGCTGCGGGCGCTGCGCCACCGGCTGCAGGACGACCCGGAGCTGCTCGCCAAGGGACCTTCGTCGGTCCTGCACTCCATCGCCGACCATGTCGTCGACGGCTACATCGCCGTGGCCGGCGCCGTCCAGGACGACATCGACGAGGTGGAGATCGAGGTCTTCTCCACCCCCGCGAAGGGCAGCCCGCGCGGCTCGGACGCAAGCCGGATCTACCAGCTGAAGCGTGAGGTCCTGGAGTTCAAGCGGGCCGTCTCCCCGCTGCTGCGGCCCATGCAGCTGCTCAGCGAGCGGCCGATGCGGCTGATCGATCCGGACATCCAGAAGTACTTCCGGGACGTCGCCGACCACCTGGCACGGGTTCACGAAGAGGTCATCGGCTTCGACGAACTGCTGAACTCGATCCTGCAGGCCAACCTGGCACAGGCGACCGTCGCGCAGAACGAGGACATGCGCAAGATCACGTCCTGGGCGGCCATCATCGCCGTACCGACGATGATCTGCGGCGTCTACGGCATGAACTTCAAGCACATGCCGGAGCTGCGGTGGACGTACGGCTATCCGATGGTGATGGGCGTCATCGGGGTCGTCTGCTTCTCCATCCATCGCTCGCTCAAGCGCAACGGCTGGCTCTAATACAGTTGACGGCATGACTGCTGCTGCCGCTGACTCGCTGCTCGGACCGGCCCTCGTCGAGGAGGCCACCAAGAAGTCCGGCCTGATCTGGGTACGGGGCACCGGGCCCGCGCGGGCGCTGTGGCACGTCTGGCACGAAGGCGCGGCCCATCTCGTCGGGGACGGCCCCGGCGAGCAGCCGCTCCCGGCCGGCCTCACCGACGGGTCCGCCGCCGAGGTGACCGTGCGCAGCAAGGACAAGGGCGGCCGGCTGATCGCCTGGACCGCCGCCGTGACGGAGCTCGCACCGCACTCCGAGGAGTGGGAGGCGGCGGTCGCCGAACTCAAGGGCAAGCGGCTGAACGCGCCGGACGCCGAGCAGATGACCGAGCGCTGGGCGAGCACGTGCCGGGTGCTGCGGCTGGCGCCCGGCGAATCCCGCACGGAGCTGCCGGACACCTCGCACGCGGCGGCGCCGCTGCCGACCCCGGCGACCACCCGCCGTCCCGTCCCTCACGCGCTCCCGCGGTTGCTGCTGAAGCGCCGCCGCTGAGGGCTGTCCCGTCGTTCCGCCGGGGATTGCGGGACGGCCCTGAGGGTCTTTCGTTCACGCAGGGTTCATGGGCTCGGCACGCACGTCTGCCGCGGCGTCACGAGGTCGACCTGGGGAGCTGCTGCCCGTAGTCGACGGTGTCATCCTTGGCCGGGGCCTCCAGCGTGAAGTCCGTGCCCCAGTCGGCGAGCGTGATGGTGCCCCCGCCGCCGCCACGGGCGAACCGCAGCGGATACGGCGTGCCCTTCAGCGAGACGTCGAGCGCCCCGCCCTCGCCCTTGCCGCCCAGGATCTGGATGGTGCGGACGGAGCCGACCTTGCCGCGGTCGCCCTTGTTGACCTTGCCGTGCAGTGTGAGCATCCCGTCGAGCAGGGTCTTCATGTCCGTGAAGCCGCGCAGCTGCTTGTACGTCGGGTCGTCCTGCGGGACCTTCACATACTTGTCCTGGAGCTTGTCCCCCGCCGCCGCGCCGGAATGGCTGCTCTGCTTGTCCTTCTCCTCATGGCTCCAGAAGCCGGAGTCGGCCTTCAGATAGACCTCGTCACCGATCCGCAGCAACTCGAACGTGCTGGTCCTCGAGGTGACGGAGCCCGTGCCGCCGTCCGCCTTGAGCCTCATGTCGAGCTTGTACGTGCCGCCCTTGCTGACCAGTGTCCCGGCCAGCCGCACCGCGTCCGCGGAGTCGGCCGCAGCCTGCGCCCTCTTCTCGATCTGGGCCGCCGAGAGCCTGCCGATGCCGTTGGTCCCCTTGTCCGGGTCCTCGTCGCCGCACCCCGTCAGGGCTGCGGTCAGCCCCGCACAGAGCACGACGGCAAGAGCGGCCCGGCGGCGGGTCCGGACGGGCGGGACAAAAGAGGTCACTGGCGCACTGCCTCTCATCTGCATGTCGGGGGCTGGCAGACGGCAGCGTACCCGTGTCGCCCACGCCGTCCGGCGCAGAGCCGTACGGACTGCTCACCGGGACGACCCGGAGCGGTACGGGCTAGCCTGATCCCGTCATAATGGTGAAAATCATCCCTGAATGGACCGGCCCTTCTCCACGGGACGGAAGGAGGCGCAGAGCATGGCGGCAGGTGCCCCCCGGGTCTTCGTCTCGCACCTCTCCGGTGTGCCGGTCTTCGACCCCAACGGGGACCAGGTGGGCCGGGTCCGCGATCTGGTCGCGATGCTGCGGGTCGGCGGCCGGCCGCCCCGGCTGCTCGGCCTGGTCGTCGAGGTGCTCAGCCGCCGCCGCATCTTCCTCCCGATGACCCGGGTGACGGGTATCGAGTCCGGTCAGGTCATCACCACCGGCGTGGTCAACATGCGGCGCTTCGAACAGCGGCCCACCGAACGCCTGGTGCTCGGCGAGTTCCTCGACCGGCGGGTCCGCCTCTTGGAGACCGGCGAGGAGGTCACCGTTCTCGATGTCTCCGTGTCGCAGCTCCCGGCCCGCCGCGACTGGGAGATCGACAAGTACTTCGTACGCAAGGGCAAGGGCGGGGCGCTGCGCCGCAAGGGCGAGACCCTGACGGTCGAATGGTCGGCGGTCAGCGGATTCTCACTGGAGGAGGACGGTCAGGGCGCCGAATCACTGGTCGCCACGTTCGAGCAGCTCCGGCCGACCGACGTGGCCAACGCGCTGCACCATCTGTCGGCCAAGCGTCGGGCCGAGGTCGCGGCCGCGCTCGACGACGACCGGCTCGCCGACGTCCTGGAGGAGCTGCCCGGGGACGACCAGGTGGAGATCATCGGCAAGCTCCAGGAGGAGCGCGCCGCCGATGTCCTGGAGGCCATGGACCCGGACGACGCAGCCGACCTGCTCTCCGAACTGCCCGAGGCGGACAAGGAGCGGCTGCTGACGCTGATGCGGCCTGACGACGCGGCGGATGTACGACGCCTCATGTCGTACGAGGAGCGGACCGCGGGCGGTCTGATGACCACCGAGCCGATCATTCTGCGGCCGGACGCGACGGTCGCCGACGCACTCGCGCGGGTCCGGCAGGCGGACCTGTCCCCGGCGCTCGCCGCCCAGGTGTACGTGTGCCGCTCCCCCGACGAGACGCCGACCGGCAAATACCTGGGCACCGTGCACTTTCAGCGGCTGCTGCGGGATCCGCCGTACGCCCTGGTCAGCTCGATCGTCGACAGCGACCTCGTCCCCCTCACGCCGGACACTCCGCTGCCGGACGTGACGAGCTATCTGGCCGCGTACAACCTGGTCTCCGTGCCGGTCGTGGACGAGAGCGGATCACTGCTCGGCGCGGTGACCGTCGACGACGTCCTCGACCACCTGCTGCCCGAGGACTGGCGGGAGACCGACTTCCACGGCGGGGAGGAGATCGCGCGTGGCCGGTGAGGACCGCTCGAAGGGGGCGCCGGCGGGGGCCTCGGGCATCGCGCGCCCGCCCCGTTCCCGGCTGGACCAGCCGAAGTCCCCGCGTCGTCGGCTGCTGCCCGAGTACGACCCCGAGTCGTTCGGCCGGCTCTCCGAACGGATCGCCCGCTTCCTGGGCACCTGGCGGTTCATCGCCTGGATGACACTGGTCATCATCGTCTGGGTGCTGTGGAACGCCTTCGCGCCCGTGGGGTGGCGGTTCGACGGGTACCCGTTCATCTTCCTGACTCTGGTCCTGTCGCTCCAGGCCTCGTACGCGGCCCCGCTGATCCTTCTCGCGCAGAACAGGCAGGCCGACCGCGACCGGGTCACCTACGAGCAGGACCGCAAGCAGAACGAGCGCTCCATCGCGGATACCGAGTACCTCACGCGGGAGATCGCGTCGCTGCGGATGGGGCTCGGCGAGGTCGCCACGCGCGACTGGATCCGCTCCGAACTGGACGACCTCGCGAGGGACCTGCACGACCAGCAGGCCCTGTACCCGGCCGAGAGTGACGAAGACCGCTGACAGGGCTACTCGCGCGTAGCGGCAGGCGCCGTAACATCGTCGGTATGGCTACCGAAGACGCGGTGCGCGAAGCACTGGCGACAGTGAACGACCCGGAGATCCACCGACCGATCACCGAACTCGGCATGGTCAAATCGGTCGAGATCGCGGCTGACGGTGCGGTCGCTGTCACGGTGTATCTCACTGTCTCCGGCTGCCCGATGCGCGAGACCATCACCAAGAACGTGACCGATGCGGTGGCGAAGGTCGAAGGCGTCACACGGGTCGACGTCACGCTCGACGTGATGAGTGACGAACAGCGCAAGGAGCTCGCGTCGTCGCTGCGCGGCGGTACGGCGGAACGCGAGGTGCCGTTCGCCAAGCCCGGCTCGCTGACCCGGGTGTACGCGGTGGCGTCCGGCAAGGGCGGCGTCGGCAAGTCGTCGGTGACGGTGAACCTGGCCGCGGCGATGGCGGCCGACGGCCTCAAGGTCGGCGTCGTGGACGCGGACATCTACGGGCACAGCGTGCCGCGGATGCTCGGCGCCGACGGCAGGCCGACCCAGGTCGAGAACATGATCATGCCGCCGTCGGCGCACGGCGTGAAGGTCATCTCGATCGGCATGTTCACCCCGGGCAACGCCCCGGTGGTGTGGCGCGGACCGATGCTGCACCGCGCACTGCAGCAGTTCCTCGCGGATGTGTACTGGGGCGACCTGGACGTCCTGCTGCTCGACCTGCCGCCGGGCACCGGTGACATCGCGATCTCCGTGGCCCAGCTCGTGCCGAACGCCGAGATCCTCGTCGTCACGACCCCGCAGATGGCCGCGGCCGAGGTGGCCGAGCGGGCTGGCTCGATCGCCGTGCAGACCCACCAGAAAATCGTCGGCGTGGTCGAGAACATGTCGGGCCTGCCGTGCCCGCACTGCGACGAGATGGTCGACGTGTTCGGCACCGGTGGCGGCCAGAAGGTCGCCGAGGGCCTGACCAGGACGGTCGGCGCGGAGGTCCCGGTCCTCGGCTCCATTCCGATCGACGTACGCCTGCGCGAGGGCGGCGACGAGGGCAAGCCGGTGGTCCTCTCGGACCCGGACTCCCCGGCCGGCAAGGCCCTGCGCACGATCGCCGACAGGCTGGGTGGCCGCCGGCGCGGTCTGTCGGGCATGTCGCTGGGCATCACCCCCCGCAACAAGTTCTGAACCGCGGCCCTCTGACGGGGCCGCAACACAACCGCCGGGCAGGGCATCGGGCCCCGCCCGGCGGCACTGTCGGTCCCGTTCGGCGAGCGATCCCACGGCGCGCGGCGGCACCGTCGAGCCGTCCGGCGATCGAGGTCGGAGCGGCAACCGGGCGCCCCGGTCACCGCACCCGCTACGCGTACGTCGCGATGTCCTCCACCACGGAGAACCCCAGCCCGTACGCGCTCATCCCCCGCCCGTACGCGCCGATGTGCACCCCGCCCGGTGCCGACCCCGCCAGCACCCAGCCGAACTCGGACTCCCGGTAGTGGAACGGCACCGGAACACCGTCCACCGGCAGGGACAGCACCGACCATGCGGGCCCGTCCAGATCGTCGGCGAGTTCGAACGCCGTCTCCGTCTGCTGGTCCAGCCAGTCGTCGCGCAGCGCGTGGTCCAACTGCGGGGGCCACGTGTACGCCAGCAGACCCGAGCCCGCCAGCCACGCCGCCGACGACACCGTGGTCGCCTCCAGCACCCCCGTACCGTCGCCACTGCGCCGCACGGGACTGCTCGCCACCGTCACCACGGCCGCGAACCGGTGCTTCTCGCTGCCGGAGTCACGCACCTGAGGTTCCTCACCGTGCCCGGTCGAACCGTGCTGCACCGTGCCGTCCGCCGCCGTGCCGACCTGCATCAGCCAGCGCGGCCCGGTGAAGGCCTCGTCCAGTCCGTACCACGGGAACGACGCCTGCAGATAGCCGTCGACCGTACGCCGGGTCGCCGGCACACCCTCTGCGGTGACTGTGCTGGGTGCACCTTCCGCGCCTACCCGACTCGTCGTCTCCATCTGCCCGGCCGCCTCCTCAATCCCTAGGGGTCCGCAGCGGCCCGCCCCCCTCGGGCGTCCTCGCAACCGGACAGATGGAGAATAGCGATACCGTCCGGACGAGTCGGGATTGACCGGTGTCAGGTGGCGTCTGCGTCGAAGGGCGGACGCTCGTCCTTCGCAGGCTGCTCGCGTTTCTTGAGCAGGTCGGGGGCGCCCGGGGAGCCGTTCGCCGCAGTGATCGCCGCGCTGCCCGACACGCCGCCCGCCAAGTCCTTGGACGCGCTCTCGCGACCGTTGACCGCGTCGGTGACCTCGGCCATCTCCTTGCGGAGATCGAAGCTCTCGCGGATCTCCTTCAGCCCGAGATCGTCGTTTCCGTCCATGAGCTGCTTGCGGACGAACGTCTTCGGGTTGAGGTCCTCGAACTCGAAGTCCTTGAACTCCGGGCCGAGCTCCGTACGGATGTCTTCCTTGGCGCTCTCGGAGAACTCGCGGATCTTGCGGATGAAGCGTGAGGCGTCCTGGATGACCTTGGGCAGCTTGTCCGGGCCGAAGATCAGCACGCCGAGGATCACGAGCGTCACCAGCTCTAGTGCGCCTATGTCATTGAACACCTTGTTGCTCCTCGTGTTCCCCGAGCCCAGGTCGGATGAGGTCCGGACCCGGACCACGGTACCCGCCCGAACTGTCCGGGCGGTAGCGTCCCGGGGGCGTCAGCTGCCGGTTGCCGACCCCAGAGTCAAAGTCATGGACAGGTCTTTACCACCGCGGGTCAAACCGAGGTCCAGACGGTCACCCGGACGGTGCGCCCGGATCTTCACGATCAGCTCCTCGCCACTGTGCACCCGCTGCCCGTCGACCTCGGTGATGATGTCGCCCGGCTTGATGCCGGCCTTCGCCCCGGGACCGCCGGGTGTCACCGCGGGCTTGCCCGCCGCGCCCTTCGCACCGACCTTGGCACCGTCACCGGTGTACTTCATGTCCAAGGTCACACCGATCACCGGATGCGTGGCTCTGCCGGTGTTGATCAGCTCCTCGGCGACCCGCTTGCCCTGATTGATCGGGATGGCGAAGCCGAGGCCGATGGAGCCGGCCTGGCCGCCCTCGGTCGACGAACTGTTGTCGGCGGCGCGGATGGCGCTGTTGATACCTATGACATGGGCGTCGGTGTCGACGAGCGGGCCCCCGGAGTTGCCCGGGTTGATCGGGGCGTCAGTCTGCAGCGCGTCGACGTAGCTGATGTCGCTGCCGTCGCCCTTCTCGCCGCCCGCGGTGATCGGCCGGTCCTTGGCGCTGATGATGCCGGAGGTGACGGTGTTGGACAGGTCGAAGGGGGCGCCGATGGCCACCACCGGGTCGCCGACCTGCACATTGTCGGAATTGCCCAGCGGCAGCGGCTTGAGTCCGGAGACGCCGGTGACCTTGACCACGGCCAGGTCGTAACCGCTGTCCTTGCCGACGACCTCGGCGCGCGCGGTCTCGCCGCCGCTGAACGTCACCGTGATGGAACCGGAGGAGCCGGCCGGGGCGACGACATGGTTGTTGGTGAGGATGTGGCCCGACTTGTCGAGGACGAAGCCGGTGCCGGTGCCGGATTCGGTGGTGCCACTGACATGGAGGGTGACCACGCTGGGCAGGGCGCTGGCGGCGATGCCCGCGACGCTGTCGGGGGCGCGGCCGCCGCTGTTCCTCGCGGTCTGCGGAAGCTCGACCGTGGTCAGACCTCCGTTGCGCTCGACGTAGGCACCGATGCCGCCACCGATGCCGCCCGCCACCAGGGCAAGCAGCAGTGCTCCGACGAGCAGGGAGCCGCGTCGGCTCTTCCTGCGCCCGCCCTCCGACCCCAGAGGGGGGCCGGGGTGGGTCAGCGGCTGCCGGGGCGCACCCCAGGGGTCGTACTGCACCCACTGCGAGGACTGCGGCGGCTGGGACGGGGGCGTGAAGGCCGGGGCAGGGGCCGGGACGGGCGCGGGGGCCGTGGGCATGCCTGTGTCGGTCGTGCCGGTGCCTGCGTACGAGGGGGGCAGAGGAGTGCCGTGCGCCGGTGTCGGCACCGGGCGCTGTACGGGTGGTGCGGGCGCCCAGGGGCCGGGGCCGCCGTACGGCGGGGTGCTGTACTCATCGGGCTCGTGCAACGGCTTCACCGCAGGCGCCGGCGTCTGGGCCGTCGCTGCGGGTGCATGCACCCCGGACTCGGACGTCACCGGTGCGGGTGCCACCAGTGGTGCGGGCGCCACGGGCTCGGGCGGTGCCGACTGGGCGGGGAGTACGGGCGCCGGGCTCACGTCTGCGACGACCGTGGTGTCCAGGTCACCGGCCGGTGTGTCCACGGCCCGCACGTCCTCCGCCGGGAGGGGGGCGTCCTGCGGCGCTGATGCGGTGGTGCGCCCCGCCGTGGGGCGGCTCCACCACTTCGCCTTCGGCCCGGTGGGCTTCCCGTCGTCCATGTTCTCCCCGCAACCGCCACAACTGGCCTCTGCACGCGCCCGAAAGGACGTCCCTCCCGGTAATTCCTCCGGGGATTCAACCAGGTTTGCGAATCGCTGCGCAGGCCCCCGTCAGCGCCGGGCGGAAAGCGGCAGACGACGATCGGCGGAGGCGGGCAGGGCTGCCGTCGACGTGGGCGTCCGGGACGCGGTCGGCGAGGGCGTGGGAGAAACGGGGTTCAGGCCGCTTCCGAGCGCGTGCGTGAACAGCGGGCTGGCGGTGGTCGGAGGTATCAGCGGGGACCCGGACACATCCGTCAGTACCGCCGCGGCGAAGGGGTTGGCCGTGAGCCGACCGGTGCCGAACAGGGCGGGGACAGGTGCCGCGGCATTCGGCGGCTGGGCCGGGGTACCGGTCGTGGAACCACCGCCGGGCACGCCGTACGTGCCGAGGCCGCTGCCACCGCGACGGCTGGTCACGCTGCCGCTCTCGGCCCGCGCGGCGGCATCGAGCGGAGTGACGTTGCTTCCGGCGCCCTCCGCGCGGGTCGCGGCGTCGGGACCTGCTCCTGTCGGCAGGGCGCCACCCAGCGCGATGGCCGCCAGCGAGACGGCGCTGGCCGCCGCGAAGGCGAACCTGCGGCCGCGCCACGGCGACCGGTCCCCTTCCCGGCCCACCTCATGGATTCGGAAGGCCGAACGCGATCCGTCGACCGGAAGCACGGCCGTCGAGCCGTGCGGCGTCCCGAGATAGCCGAAACGGTCCAGCGGCGACGTTCCCGAAGGCGGATCGGTGCGGCTGCCGGGGGGCTGCACCACCGGGAAAAGTCCGTCGGCGAAGCGCCCGGAGCCGCCGAATGGTCTTCCTTGGCGGTCGTCGTCACCGCCCGGTCCCCCGGGAAGGCCCTGCAGCCGGGCGAGGAACCCCTCGGACGGCGACGGCGGGGCGGACTGTGCGAAGACACTCTTCAGCCGCCGCTGGGCGGCAGCCTCGGCCTTGCACTTCGCGCAGGTCGCGAGATGGGCGAGCACCCGATCGCGGGCATCATGTTTGAGCTCACCGTCGACAAGCGCGGCGAGGCGGTCCCCCAGGTGCTGTTCCGCAGGGGTCGGACCTGTGCCACTCACGCCGGCCCGCCCTCCCCTGCCACCACTGCTCCCGCCAGCGAGCGCTGCTCGGCGCGGGCCTCGGGAGAGCGGTGCTGCAGAGCCTTGCGCAGGTGCGAGCGGCCGCGGTGGATACGGCTGCGCACGGTACCGAGCTTCACACCGAGGGTCGCGGCGATCTCCTCGTACGAAAGTCCCTCGATGTCGCAGAGCACGACCGCGGCACGGAATTCGGGCGCAAGTGTGTCCAGTGCCTGCTGCACGTCCGCGTCGAAGTGGGTGTCGTTGAAGACCTGCTGCGGAGACGGCTCACGGCTCGGCAGCCGCTCGGCGGCGTCGTCACCGAGGGAGTCGAAACGGATCCGCTGCTTACGACGGACCATGTCCAGGAACAGGTTGGTCGTGATGCGGTGCAGCCAGCCCTCGAAGGTGCCGGGCGTGTAGGTCGACAGCGAACGGAACACCCGGACGAAGACCTCCTGAGTGAGGTCCTCGGCGTCGTGCTGGTTTCCCGTCAGACGGTAGGCAAGGCGGTAGACACGACCGCTGTGCGTGCTGACGATCTCTTCCCATGAGGGCGGCATCCACGCCTGGGAGTCCGCATCTGAGGCGAAGGTCGCGGTCGGTGCGGAGTCGTTGGAAGAACGGTCAGCAATGTTGGTCACGGATTTCGGCTCACCCGCTGATCTGAGAAAGCGCCGCAGCACTCGTCCCCGACCCACAGGAGCAGCCGCACCTCCCCTGTCGGCTCTGGTGGTGTCCAGTGGAGCCCCTACCATAGCCACCTCGCCCGTTAGCTCCGGATAAGCCTTTTTCCTGCTGGGGTCCGGGATCGTCCCCGGAACCGCCGGCCCATGGTCCCGGACCCGATCTTCGGGCAGGATCCATGAGCTTTCCCCTGCCCCTTCCTAACGCCCGGTCCCATCTGCGGGTTCCCGGGTGCAGCGGATACAGTCACCGTTGCGCCAACTACGGGGACAGGAGAGGGTCATTACCGCCAACCGGCAGACGAGCTGGGCGTTCGCCGACGCCTTTGTCGCCGAGGACGAAGCACTGCGCTGGGCCAGAGACCGGGCCCGGGAGGCAGGGCTCCGCTCGGTGTCACCGGGCACCGGCGCCGCGCTGCGCTTGCTCGCTGCCACGACCGACGCCAAGGCGGTGGCCGAAATCGGCACCGGAACCGGCGTGTCCGGCATCTATCTGCTGCACGGGATGCGGCCGGACGGGGTGCTGACCACGGTCGACCCGGAGCCGGAGCGGCAGCAGTTCGCCCGCGAGGCCTTCCGGGCTTCGGGGTTCGCGGCCAATCGGGCCCGTTTCATCCCCGGTCGAGCCCTCGACGTACTTCCGCGGCTCGCGGACGGCGGATACGACCTCGTGTTCTGCGACGGCGACCGGCTGGAGAGCCTGGACTGCCTCGCTGAATCGTTGCGCCTGCTGCGACCTGGCGGTCTGGTCTGCTTCGAAGGCGTCTTCGCGGACGGCCGTACGGTCGACTCCGCGGCGCAGCCGGCGGAGGTACTGCGGCTGCGGGAGCTGTTGCGGGCGGTGCGGGAGAGCCAGGAACTGATGGCCACCTTGCTGCCGGTGGGCGACGGGTTGCTCTGCGCCGTCCGGCGCGGGTGACCGCTCGTAGCCCCTTTCCCCTCACCGGGCCGGCCGGGCGCCCTCGCCCCCCGACCTGCTCCACAGCCTCGGAGGGAGTGGGAACGCCCTTCGACGCGCTGGTGCCCCTCCCGGCAAACATTGCCGGTCACGGCACTGGTTCCGAATGCATCACTGCCCCGGCACGGGTCCGTGCCGGGGCAGTGATGAAGTGTGGGCGCCTCCGCGTCAGCCGACGACCTTCTTGAGGGCGTCGCCGAGTGCATCGGCCTCGTCCGGAGTCAGCTCCACAACAAGCCGACCGCCGCCTTCGAGCGGAACGCGCATGACGATGCCCCGCCCCTCCTTTGTCACCTCGAGCGGGCCGTCGCCCGTCCGCGGCTTCATGGCCGCCATGCTCGTTCCCCTTCCTGAAACCAGCTCATAACAACCGGCGGCCCCATGACAGGCGCTGTCTCACCGGCATCGAACACATTGCTTCCAGGCCATTATCCCGCATCACAGACCCCGATGACCAACATCGGTCTGCATCGCTTGCGCAACGCGCTCTCGCAAAACCACCCAATTCGGCGATCCGACTGCGATACTCCGTCGCCCTCGCCCCTCCATCGGGGCGCAATTGTTAGACGCAGGTCACATGTTCCGCCTCGATGATGTCGGCCATGCTTGCCTGAACAGGCATTGCCCGAGGCGCAGAGGGGACAGCAAATGGCGGACCACGTGGCCGACACCGTGCTCTACGAAGTGACGGACGGACTCGCGACGATCACGATCAACCGTCCCGACGCGATGAACGCCATGAACACAGCGGCCAAGGTGGCCCTCCGTGACGCGCTGCAGTCGGCCGCGGCCGATACCGCTGTCCGGGCGGTTCTGCTCACGGCGGCCGGCTCGCGCGCCTTCTGCGTCGGCCAGGACCTCAAGGAACACGTCGCCACGCTGACCGCCACCCGCGAATCGGGTTCCGGCAATGCGCTGAGCACCGTGCAGGAGCACTACAACCCCGTCGTGCGGGCGATCACCGGGATGGAGAAGCCGGTCGTCGCCGGGGTGAACGGGGTCGCCGCCGGTGCGGGCTTCGGCTTCGCGCTCGCCTGCGACTACCGGGTGGTCGCCGACAACGCGTCGTTCAACACCTCGTTCGCCGGGGTCGCCCTCACCGCGGACTCAGGTGTCTCGTGGACGCTGCCCCGGCTGATCGGCCAGAGCCGCGCAGCCGATCTGCTGCTCTTCCCGCGGTCGATCTCGGCTCAGGACGCGTACGAGCTGGGCATCGTGAACAAGCTGGTGCCCGCGGCCGACCTCGCCGCGGAGGCCCTGGCAGTGGCCCGCAAGCTGGCGGACGGCCCGACGGTGGCGTATGCCGCGCTCAAGGCGTCGCTGGCCTACGGCGCCGGGCACACGCTGGGCGAGACGCTGGAGAAGGAGGACGAACTCCAGACGAAGGCGGGCGCCTCGGAGGACCACACCATCGCGGTACAGGCCTTCCTGGACAAGGCGAAGCCGAAGTATCTGGGGCGATAGGGCCTGGCAGGGGCCGGTGCCGTGGACGGTCGCTCACCGGTGGGTGGCTTCCTCCACGGCACCGCCGGCCCCGCAGCGTGGCTATGCCCCGGTGCCCCGGGCCACGCAGTCGGCCAGGTGGTCGTCGACCAGGCCGCACGCCTGCATCAGGGCGTAGGCCGTGGTGGGGCCGACGAAGCGCAGGCCACGCTTCTTGAGGTCCTTGGCGAGCGCGGTGGACTCCGGCGTGACCGCCGGTACGTCTCCGAGGACGCGCGGGGCGGGGCGGGTGGCCGGGTCCGGGGCGTACGACCAGATCAGCTCGTCCAGGTCGCCGTCCGGCCATGCGGCCAACACCTTGGCATTGGCCAGCGTCGCCTCGATCTTCGCGCGGTTGCGGATGATTCCGGCGTCGGCCAGGAGGCGATCCTTGTCGGCGTCGGTGAAATCCGCCACCGCCCGGATCTTGAACCCGGCGAAGGCGCTGCGGAATCCTTCCCGGCGGCGCAGGATCGTCAGCCAGGACAGCCCGGACTGGAACGCCTCCAGGCAGAGCCGCTCGAACAGGGCGTCGTCGCCGTGGACGGGACGGCCCCATTCCGTGTCGTGGTAGGCGAGGTAGTCATCGGTGGACAGTCCCCACGGACAGCGCAGCCTGCCGTCCGCGCCCGCTTCGGCGCCGCCGCTCATCGCCGCGGCTCCTCGCCGGACCGGGGCCCGGACTCCGGACCGGGCGGCGGCTCCTGCCGGGATCCGGACCGGGGCCCGTACTGCGGTCCGTACCGGGGTCCGGACGGAGGCCAGGCACGCGGCTCCGGCTCCTGGTCGGGCTGCCGGCCGGACTGCGGCGCCGCCCAGGGTGTCCGCTCGGGCCGCGGCCGGTCCTGCGGCTCCTTGAGGAGCCCGACACCGCCCACCGCCGTCGCCTGCGCTCCGGCGAGCGCCGACTCCAGCTCGGCGATCCGCGCGTCACGCTCGGCAAGCTCGGCGCCCAGCCGGCCGAGTGCGTCGTCGACGTCCGCCATCCGGTATCCACGTGCCGTCACCGGCAGCCGCAGCGCCTCGACGTCCGCGCGGCCGACCGGACGGGTCGCGGGCAGCGGGTCGGTCAGCTGCTCGGGCGCCACGTCCTGCAGGACGGCACTCTTTCCTCCGCCGACCACCGCGAGGGTGACCGCGGCCACGACCACCACCATCGCCAGCAGCAAGAACCAGAACACGCGCATCTCCCCTGGGCGGAAACCTGTCCGCCTCCGATCGTGCCATGCGGTACCGACAGTTAGGGTCGCAGGCGGCGGTGGGCGATCTATCCAGAGGAGAAACACAGGATGCGAAGCGGTGCGCTCAGGCTGGGGCGGCGCGAATTCGGGGCGCACGAGCCAGTGATCATGGCGATCGTGAACCGTACTCCGGATTCCTTCTACGACCAGGGCGCGACCTTCCGCGACGAGCCCGCGCTCGCCCGGGTCGAGCAGGCCGTCGCCGACGGCGCAGCGATCATCGACATCGGCGGGGTGAAGGCCGGTCCCGGCGAGGAGGTGACCGCCGCGGAGGAGGCCCGCCGCACCGTCGGGTTCGTCGCCGAGGTGCGGCGGCGTCACCCCGATGTGGTGATCAGCGTCGACACCTGGCGCCACGAGGTCGGTGAGGCGGTCTGCGAGGCCGGCGCCGATGTGCTGAACGACGCGTGGGGCGGTGTCGATCCGAAGCTCGCGGAGGTGGCCGCGCGGTACGGAGCGGGGCTGGTGTGCACGCACGCGGGCGGAGCCGAACCGCGGACCCGGCCGCACCGGGTCGCGTACGACGACGTGATGGCGGACATCCTGCGGGTGACGGTGGGGCTGGCCGAGCGGGCCGTGGAGCTCGGGGTCAGGCCGGACGGCATCATGATCGACCCCGGTCATGACTTCGGGAAGAACACCCGGCACTCCCTGGAGGCGACGCGTCGCCTCGGTGAGATGACGGAGACCGGCTGGCCCGTCCTCGTATCGCTGTCCAACAAGGACTTCGTCGGGGAGACGCTCGACCGGCCCGTGAAGGAACGGGTGATCGGGACGCTGGCGACGACCGCGGTCTCGGCGTGGCTGGGCGCGCAGGTCTACCGGGTGCACGAGGTGGCGGAGACGCGGCAGGTGCTGGACATGGTGGCGTCGATCGCGGGACACCGGGAGCCGGCGGTGGCCCGGCGCGGGCTGGCGTAGCGGCGGTGAGGCAGCGGGGCGGGACGGGCGCGAGCCGGGGCCGCTGCGTCAGACGCCTCCCCTGCCCGCCCCTGCCCGGTCCGGGGCCCCGCTCCGGATCCCACCCCTCAGTCGCCGGAGGGACTCACCGTGGTCAGCGGCCGACTTCCTTCGTGACGAGGTCGACCGCCTCGTGCACGTCGTCCGTGACGTGGAACAGCAGCAGGTCCCTCTCGGACGCCTTCCCCTGCGCCACCACCGTGTTCCGCAGCCAGTCCACCAGGCCGCCCCAGTACGCGGTGCCGAAGAGCACGATCGGGAAGCGGGTCACCTTGCCCGTCTGGACGAGGGTGAGCGCCTCGAAGAGCTCGTCGAGTGTGCCGAGGCCGCCGGGCAGGACGACGAAACCCTGCGCGTACTTCACGAACATCGTCTTGCGGACGAAGAAGTAGCGGAAGTTCACGCCGATGTCGACGTGCGGGTTGAGCCCGGACTCGAAGGGCAGCTCGATACCGAGGCCGACCGAGATGCCCCTCGCCTCCCGCGCCCCCTTGTTCGCCGCCTCCATCGCTCCCGGACCGCCCCCGGTGATCACCGCGAAACCGGCCTCGACCAGCGCCTTGCCGATCTGTACGCCCGCCTCGTAGTCCGGGCCGTCGGCCGGGCTGCGGGCCGAGCCGAAGACACTGATCGCGCTCGGCAGCTCGGCCAGCGCGCCGAAGCCCTCGACGAACTCCGACTGGATGCGCATCACCCGCCAGGGATCGGTGTGCACCCACTCGGAATCGCCCTCGGAATCCAGCAAGCGCTGATCGGTGGTACCGGGCTGTACCTGTTCCCTGCGGCGCAGTACCGGACCGAGCCGCTGCTCCTCGGGGACGTGAGCTTCTTCGGGGATGCCCATGACCTGCTCCCTCCGACGACGTGACGCCATGACGACGTGCTGTGTCAGGTCAGGGTAGATCTACGGAGGTTACGGGGAGGGGTATGCCGTGAGTCAGCTGGTGAGCCAGGAGCGGAGCCGGTCCTCGCAGTGGGTGATCCGGTCGACCGCCACGTGCTCGTTGCGCTTGTGCGCGAGGAGCGGATCACCGGGCCCGTAGTTCACGGCGGGGACGCCCAGCGCGCCGAAGCGGGAGACGTCCGTCCAGCCGAACTTCGGCTGCGCGGTGCCGCCGACCGCCTCCATGAACGCCTTGGCCGCCGGGTGGGAGAGGCCGGGCATCGCCGCGCCGGAGTGGTCGTCGACGGTGAATTCGACGACGCCGCAGTCCGCAAAGACCTCGTGGACGTGGGCGAGGGCGTCCTCGGGGCTGCGGTCGGGGGCGTACCGGTAGTTGACGACGACGGTGCAGGCGTCCGGGATGACGTTGTTGGCGACGCCGGCCTCGATGCGTACGGCGTTCAGACCCTCGCGGTACTCCAGCCCGTCGATGACCGGCCGGCGCGGTTCGTAGGCGGCGAGGCGGGTGAGGATCGGGGCGGCGGCGTGGATGGCGTTGGACCCCATCCAGCTGCGCGCGGAGTGCGCCCGCTCCCCTTCCGTACGGAGAAAGACCCGCAGGGTGCCCTGACAGCCGCCCTCGACCTGGGCGTCGGACGGTTCGAGGAGGACGGCGAAGTCGCCCTCCAGCCAGTCGGGGTGGGCGTCTGCGACATGGCCGAGCCCATTGAGGTGGGCGGCGACTTCTTCGTTGTCGTAGAAGACGAAGGTGAGGTCGCGGTTGGGCTCGGGCACGGTCGCGGCGATCCGCAGCTGGACGGCGACGCCCGACTTCATGTCGGAGGTGCCGCAGCCCCAGAGCACGCCGTTCTCGTCGAGCCGGGACGGGACGTTGTCGGCGATCGGCACGGTGTCGATGTGTCCGGCGAGTACGACGCGCTCGTCCCGGCCGAGGTTCGTCCGGGCCACGACGTTGTTGCCGTGCCGGTCGACGGTCAGGTGCGGGAGCGTGCGCAGGGCCGTCTCGATCGCGTCGGCCAGTTCCTTCTCGTCCCCGCTGACCGACGGGAAGTCGACGAGGCGAGCGGTGAGGGCCGGGCCGTCCAGGGTGAGGTCAAGGGTGCTTTCGGGCATGGCCCCGACCCTAAGGCCTGTGCGGCCCTGACCCGCCGGACGGGCCTGGGGACTTCCTTGTGGACCAGGCCGGACCGGGGCCCCGCGAGTCCGGCAGGATCCGGAGGAAAAGTCCCTGAGGGACTTCGCCGTCGGCCGCGCTCGGGCCCTCCAGTACGGTGGGCGCGTGCCCCGGACCGCCTCCTCCGCCCGCCGACACACCGGCCGCAGTCGCCTCTTCCGCATCATGGCGGCCTTTGCCGTGCTCGTGGCCCTGGCCGGCTACCTGACCGTTCAGTACATCTCGGGCAACAAGGGCGTCGAGCGGTGCACCGTGCAGTCCGCCGACGGTTCGTCGGGCCGGGGACGTACGTACCGGCTGAGCCTGGAGCAGGCCGCGAACGCCGCGACGATCTCCGCGGTCGGCACCACGCGCGGGATGCCTGAGCGTGCGGTGACGATCGCGTTGGCGACGGCGTTGCAGGAGTCAGGGCTGCGCAATATCGAGCACGGCGACCGGGACTCGCTGGGGCTGTTCCAGCAGCGCCCCTCGCAGGGCTGGGGCACCGAGAAGCAGATCCTGGACCCGGTCTACTCGGCCGGGAAGTTCTACCAGCATCTGGCCGAGGTCCCCGGTTACTCGCGGCTGCCGCTGACGGTCGCCGCGCAGCGGGTGCAGCGCAGTGGTTTCCCGCAGGCGTACGCGAAGCACGAGCCGGATGCCGCGCTGCTGTCCGCCGCGCTGACCGGCCGTACGCCCGCCGCGCTGACCTGCACGCCGACGCAGACGGCGGCAGGGCCCGCCGATGCGGCAAAGGTGCGGTCGGCGCTGGTACGGGCCTTCGGCAAGAGTGTGCTGCCCTCCTCGGGCAAGGCGGGCGACGGGGCGTCGGGCGGGGCGGCGACTGCGGGCACGGTCACGGTGCCGGTGAAGGCGGCGCAAACCGCCGGGGACGGCGGCAGGGCGCAGCGCGGCTGGGAGCTCGCGCACTGGGCGGTGGCGCAGGCCGAATCACTGGGCATCGACGAGGTCGCGTACGCGGGCCGGGTATGGAGCACCGGCTCGGGCTGGCGGACGGACCGTGCGGAATCAGGCACCACACAGGTACGCATGCGACTCGTTCGCTAGTACGGAGGATCCCTCGTAGGGGCCATCCAGCCCGTCGGGAAGCTGCCGCCGCCACACACCTCCGACGGCCTCCGCTTCATGCGCCGGTTCCCTTGCGGGAAAAGGGAAGTGACGACTCATTCAGCCTTTGGGGAATGCAATGTTTGCCCGGGTTCCTCCGTTGCGGATTATGTGACGCATTACCGACTCTTTACTTCGGTCCACCGCAACCTCCCCCGCCCCCACGACGGTTGTCACTGCGTCCGGTCAACGGACAGACAGACTCAACCCCGTCGAAGGAGCATCATGTCCCTCCCCCTGACCCGTCGGATCGCCCGTGCCGCGCTGCTGATCGCGGCGGGTGCAGCCCCCGTGGTCGGTGCGGCCGGCGCCGCAGGTGCCGCGGAGCTCCCGCAGGCCCCGGAGCTCGGCGGTCTGACGACCGTCGACGGCGCAGGTCTCGGCAAGACCGTCGACGGCGCGTCCGAGCAGGGTGCCAAGATCGCGGGTGCCACCGGCGGCAAGATCGTCGGGACGGCCGTCCCGGCCGCGGGCAGGACTGTCGGCAGCAAGGCCGCCCCCGCGGCGCAGAAGGTCGCCGGCGAGGCGGCGGGCAACGCCGGTGAGCTGGTCGGCGGGGCCACCGGTGCGGCGGCCAAGGGCAGTCTGCCGACGACGCACGGCCTGCCCACCCAGGGCCTGCCGATCGGCTGACTCCGTACCGGATGTGCGTGAGGGCCTCGGGAATGCGCGTTCCCGAGGCCCTCACGCATGTCCGGTACGGAGTCAGGACAGCCGCTTGACCGCGGCTGCCACACGCTCGTCCGTCGCCGTGAACGCCACCCGCACGAAGTGGTCGCCCGCCGGTCCGTAGAAGTCGCCCGGCGCCACCAGGATGCCGAGCTCCGCAAGGTACGCCACGGTGTCCCAGCAGGGTTCGTCGCGGGTCGCCCACAGGTAGAGGCTCGCCTCGCTGTGCTCGATCCGGAAGCCGTGGGCCTCCAGCGCCGCCCGCAGCGCGGTGCGCCGGTCCGCGTACCGGGTCCGCTGCTCGGCCACGTGCGCGTCGTCGCCGAGCGCCGCGACGGTGGCGGCCTGGACCGGGGCGGGCGTCATCATCCCGCCGTGCTTGCGGATCAGCAGCAGTTCGCCGAGGACGGCCGCGTCGCCCGCGATGAACGCCGCACGGTATCCGGCGAGGTTGGAGCGCTTGGAGAGGGAGTGGACGGCGACGATGCCCTCGTACGTGCCGCCGCAGACGTCGGGGTGAAGCACGGAGACCGGTTCGGCCTCCCAGCCGAGCTCCAGGTAGCACTCGTCGCTGAAGACCAGCACGTCGTGCTCGCGCGCCCAGGCGACGATCCGGGTCAACTCGTCCTTGGACAGGACCCGGCCGGTGGGGTTGGACGGCGAGTTCAGCCAGAGCAGCTTGAGTCCGGCCGGGTCGAGCTCGGTGGGGTCGTCGTAGACGACGGGCTCGGCGCCGCAGAGCCGGGCACCCACCTCGTACGTCGGGTAGGCGAGCCGCGGGTATGCCACCTTGTCGCCCGCGCCGAGGCCGAGCTGGGTCGGCAGCCAGGCGACGAGCTCCTTGGAGCCGACGACCGGCAGCACGTTCTCGTGCGCCACGGAGACCGCACCGAGCCTCCGCTCCACCCAGCCGGTGAGGGCGTCGCGGAGTTCGGTCGTCCCCCACACCGTCGGATAGCCGGGGCTGTCCGCGGCGGCGACGAGCGCCTGCTGGATCAGCTCCGGCACCGGGTCGACGGGCGTGCCGACGGAAAGATCGACGATGCCGTCCGGGTGGGCCGCAGCGGTCGACTTGTAGGGCGCGAGCTTGTCCCAGGGGAAGACCGGGAGGCGGGAGGAGACTGCTGCGGACACGGCTCTCTGCTTTCTCGTACGAGGGTGACGAGGTGATTCGGGTGGTTCGTGCGGCGCCGGGTCTGCCTGCGGCCCGGACCGGAAAACACCTCGGTCCCGCACGGTGACGAGCCGTACGGGACCGGGGCGGCGCACGTGCTGGCCGCTGGTTACTGGTTCTGCGGCGGCAATGCTGCGATGAACGGATGGTCGCGCTCGATCAGACCCAGCTTGGAGGCACCACCCGGCGAACCGAGGTCGTCGAAGAACTCGACGTTCGCCTTGTAGTAGTCCTTCCACTCCTCCGGGGTGTCGTCCTCGTAGAAGATCGCCTCGACCGGGCAGACCGGCTCACAGGCTCCACAGTCGACGCACTCGTCCGGGTGGATGTACAAGGACCGCTGGCCCTCGTAGATGCAGTCGACGGGGCACTCTTCGATGCAGGCCTTGTCCTTTACGTCGACACAAGGCTGCGCGATGACGTAGGTCACGCTGTCGTTCCTCCTCGGTAGGGCGTTGGCTCTCGCGCGGGAGCGCGGCGTCGTCGATGCCCGCACCTAGTATCTCCGTTCCTGGGCGCGAACCGAACAGGAGGGGCGGAGAGAGCTGTGGAATTCACCATGGGCGGACGGGCTGAGGTCCGGATTACCCCGGCTGACGTGGGCAAACGGGTATCAGTCCGACGTCGTTCGGAAGGCGGCGCGGCGGGCTGGAGATTCACCGACACCGTCGGGGTTCTCACATCCTGGAACAATCATGTGCTGTCGATCACACCGAAGAGCGGTGAATCCGTCCACATCGCGGAATCCTCGCTGGTGGCGGGCAAGGTCGTCCCCTCCGCGCCGGCCCGGCGCCGGGGCCCGTCGGCCACGTTCGCGGAACTCGCCCACGTCTGCGCCCGCGCCTGGCAGCCGGTGGAGAGCGAACCGCTCGGCGACTGGCAGCTGCGCGCGGCGGAGGGTTTCACCCGGCGCGCCAACTCCGTGCTGCCGCTCGGCGACCCCGGGGTGCCGCTCGACGAGGCGCTCGCGCGGGTGGAGCGCTGGTACGAGGACCGCGGGCTGCCCGCCTACATCCAGACCGCGACGGGCGCGGAGGGCACACAGGAGAATCTGTGCGCGGAGCTGGAGGAGCACGGGTGGCGGCGCGAGGTCACGGCGCAGGTGCGGATCGCGGCTCTGGCGCCGATCGGCGATCTGGACGCGGACATCGCGCGGGTGCGGCTGAGCCGGGGGATCGACGAGGCGTGGCTCTCCCGGTACCAGCGCTTCGACACTCCGGGCCCTCATGTACTGAAGGTGCTGGGCAGCGGGCCCTCGGTGTGGTTCGCGACCGTGCCGGGTGACGCGGCGGGCGACGCGCCTGCCGCGATCGGACGGTGTGTCGTGGACGGGCGCTGGGCGGGCTTCATGGCTGTCGAGGTCGATGCCGCGTACCGGCGGCGGGGTCTGGCCTCCGCGGTCATGACCGCACTGGCCCGGCGGGCGCTGGACGAGGGGGCGTCGGCGGCGTGGCTGCAGGTGGAGGCGGACAATGAGGGGGCACATGCGCTGTACGACCGGATGGGGTTCGTGACCCATCACCTGTACCACCACTTCCGGTCCGCCTAGGGACAGGAGCATGTCCCCCATGAACCCTCGGCTGAACCCCCGGCAGCAGTTCGCCGAGGAGGCGCGCGCCGAACGGCCCGACCTGGCGTTGCTCTGCCTGCTGCTGGCCGCGGAGGCCGACCCGGCCCTGGACGCGGACGGCATCGACGCCGCACAGATCGAACTGGACCGGCTTGCGGGACTGCTTCCGTACGGGGTACGGGGCGGGCGCGCCTGGGCCTCGGCACTGGCCGAACTGCTCGGCGAGCGGTGCGGGTTCGTGGGCTCGTCGACGGACTACCAACGGCTGCAGTCGTCGCTGCTGCACGAGGTGTTGCGGCGCCGGCGCGGGCTGCCGATCCTGCTGTCGGTGGTGTGGATCGAGGTGGCGCGGCGGGCGGGCGCTCCGGTGTACGGGGTGGCGCTGCCGGGTCATTTCGTCGTCGGGTTCGGCGATCCGGCGGAACAGGTGCTGGCCGACCCGTTCGCCGGCGGCAGGCCGATGACCGGCCAGGACGCGGAATTGCTGGTGACGGGGGCGACCGGGGCGCCGCTCGAGCCGTCGATGCTGGTGCCGGCCCGGCCGCTGGAGATCGTGCTGCGGATCCTGAACAACATCAGGGCGTGGGCGGCGGTCCGCCCGGAGTGCACTCGGGTGGCGCTGTGGGCGGTGGAACTGTCACTGCTGCTGCCCTCGCATCCGGCGCGGCTGCGCTACGAGCGGGCGCAGCTGCTGGTACAGAGCGGGCAGTTCCTTCGCGGGGCGGAGGAGATGGAGGAGTACGCGGAGCTGGTGGAAGCGGTGGAGCCGGCGGCGGCGGAGATGGTTCGGGGGCGGGCACGAGCGGCGCGGGCCTTGCTGAATTAGGGGTGTGCAACTTTGGGGGACCGGGGTGGTCCGGCGGCCGTTCGGACCTCGGTCGCAGGCCGGGCCCGGTGCACAGGCGCCACGGCGGAACCCCCGTCTCCCGTACCGAACACGGCAGCTGAAGCTCCGGGCCGAGTGCGGCAAGCCTCCATCGGGTCGGAGGGGGAGCGGCGCATGTCCGGAGGTCGCCCGAGCGGGCGCCCGGTCTCTCCTGCGCGCCACTGGCGCCGCTCCTCGCACCGGCCCCGCAGCGCCTCACGAGTGACGCGGAGGACACCCCCAGGCGATCACACGCGCACGGGGCACACCATCAACCAGCCATTACTGCAGGCGAGTTCAGGCCGACCGTCAGGGTCTCGCCGCACCGATCGCACGGCGCGTCACCATGAGGAAGCATCAGAAAAAAGGCGGCTGTGCGGGGCCAAACCTGATTACGCCACGATATGCAGTCCGATGGGTGATTATCGGTAGATCGCCACCCGAAGGGCCCACGGCATAGCTCCAATGCACAGCTCCCCGATGGCGCCGAGTCGCGTTCCGGTTAACGGTGGATCACGTCGCAACTGCGTCACCTTGAGTCGGCACCCCGTCACTCATCGCAGTCGCGTCGAAAGGAATGTGTTCAGATGCGCTCTGCCCGCACACTGTTCGCTTCGGCCGCGATCACCGCGGTCCTCGCCATCACCACTCCTGCTGCCCATGCCATCACGCTGGCCGATGACTGGGACGGCGGTTCCTCCTCCAGCAGTGACGATCACGGCGGCCGCGGCGATGACCGCGGCGACGACAACGGCGACCGCGGCGGCGACCGCGGCGACGACAACGGCGACCGCGGCGGCGACCGCGAGGACGACAACGGCGGCAAGGGCCACCACGGCGAGAAGGACGACCACGGCAAGAAGGGCCACCACGGCGAGAAGGACGACGACGGCGAGAAGGGCGGCTGGGGCGACAAGGGCGGCCACGGCGAGAAGGGCGGCTGGGGCGAGAAGGGCGGCTGGGGCGACAAGGGCCACCACGGCGGCAAGGGCGAGAAGGGCGAGAAGGGCGACAAGCCCCGCGGTGGCGTCCGCACCGGTGGCGGCGCCATGGCCATGATGGTGGCCAAGGAGTGGCAGCCCGGCAACGCCTCCGACGACAACTCGAAGAAGGGCGGAGACGACCGCGGCGACAAGGGCAGCTGGGGCGGCGACAAGGGCGGCTACGGCGGCGACGACGAAGGCGGCTACGGCGGCGACGACGAAGGCGGCTACGGCGGCGACGACGAAGGCGGCTACGGCGGCGACGACGAGGGCGGCTACGGCGACAAGGACGCCCGGCCCGACCACGGCAAGGGCGGCTGGGCCGAGAAGCACGGCAACAAGGGCAAGGACGACCACGGGCGCAAGGACGACCACGGGCGCAAGGACGACCACGGGCGCAAGGACGACCACGGCGACAAGGGCCACCACGGCGGCAAGGGCGAGAAGGGCGAGAAGCCTCGCGGTGGCGTCCACACCGGTGGCGGCGCCATGGCCATGACGGTGGCCAAGGAGTGGCAGCCCGGCAACGCCTCCGACGACAACTCGAAGAAGGGCGGCCGCGGCGGCGACGAGGGCGGCTACGGCGGCGACGACGAAGGCAGCTACGGCGGCGGCGACGAGGGCGGCTACGGCGGCGGCCGTAGCGGCAGCGAGGGCGGCTACGGCGGCGGCCGTGGCGGCAGCGAGGGCGGCTACGGCGGCGGCCGTGGCGGCGACGAGGGCAAGCCCCGCGGTGGCGTCCACACCGGTGGCGGCGGGACCGCGATGACCGGCGGCGGTCTGGCTGCCGGTTCGGCGCTGCTCATCGGTGGGCTGGGCGTCGGTGCATACAAGGTGCGCCGCCGTCAGGCCACGGGCGGCGCGGTGGCCTGAACGGACTGAACCGCTGATCGCGCGCAGCTGTCGCGGTCGCCGTCCCCCGGGGCGGCGGTCGCGGCGGCTGCGTTTCCCCGGTTCCGCCGACTGGCCGAGCACCGACCGACCGATGCCACACAGAAGAAGGACAGAAGAAAGGCACGCTTCCATGGCCGCCCCGCAGTCGTCCGATTCCACCCCCTCCCAGCCCGGCTCCCCCGCCATCGGCCGCGCCCTTCTCTGGCCCGCAGCAGCGGCAGGGCTGGGCCTGCTCCTGATCTACAACTCCCTCGGCGTCTCGGACGACAACAAGCCGTTGACCACCCCCGCGGTGCTCGCACCCGCCATCCCCGGGCCCGACGTTCCCGCGGCCCCCGCACCCGCCCCACCAGCCCCCACCACCCCCTCGGCCTCCGCTTCTCTCCAGGGCCTGTCCATGCCCGCTTCCAAGCCCAAGCGGCTCCGGATCCCGACGATCGCCGTCGACGCCCCCTTCACCCCCCTGTCCATCGGCCCTACCGGACAGCTCAATGCCCCGCCCCCCAACGACAAGAACCTGGTGGGCTGGTTCAAGGACGGCGCGACGCCCGGTGAGCGCGGCGCGTCCATCGTCGCGGGCCACGTCGACACGACGACCGGCCCGGCGGTGTTCCTGCAGCTCCAGTTCCTGAAACCGGGCGCCACGGTCGACATCACGAGGGCGGACGGCAGCGTCGCCTCGTTCAAGGTCGATTCGGTGGAGACCTTCAGCAAGGCGAACTTCCCCGACAAGCGGGTGTACGCCGACACCCCGTCCGCCCAGCTCCGCCTGATCACGTGCGGCGGCAACTACGACAGGAAGGCCAAGGACTACAAGGACAACGTGGTGGTGTTCGCCCATCTCGACAAGGCGACGCGCGCCTGAACCACCTGAACTGCGGGACAGCCCTCGGCTGCCCCGCAGCTGACGTTCTCCGTCCGTTCCGAACCCCCGGGGGCGGCCCTACAACCAGCCCTTCTCGCTCGCGATCCGCACCGCTTCCGCCCGGTTGCGTGCCGTCGTCTTCTGGATCGCCGTGGACAGGTAGTTGCGGACCGTGCCCTGCGAGAGATGGAGCGCTGCGGCGATCTCCGCGTTGGTGGAGCCGTCGGCCGCCGTGCGCAGCACGTCGCGTTCGCGCTCGGTCAGTGGGCTCGCGCCGTCGGCGAGCGCGGCGGCCGCCAGGGTCGGATCGATGACGCGTTCGCCGGCGAGCACCTTCCGTACCGCTTCCGCGAGCTGGGACGCCGGCGCGTCCTTCACCAGGAACGCGTCCGCGCCCGACTCCATCGCCCGGCGCAGATAGCCGGGGCGACCGAAGGTCGTGACGACGACGACCTTCACGGCCGGGAGTTCCCGGCGCAGCACGCCCGCCGCTTCGATGCCGGTCATGCCCGGCATCTCGATGTCGAGGAGGGCGACATCGACGGCATTCTCGCGAGCCGCCACGAGGACTTCGTCACCACGGGCGACCTGGGCCACCACCTCGATGTCGGGTTCCAGACCGAGCAGCGCCGCAAGGGCCTCGCGCACCATGGACTGGTCCTCGGCAAGGAGGAGTCTGATCATGCTCATTCACCGGATCCTAGGCCGGATCCGAGTGGAACACTGAGGGTGAGTGTGAAGCCTTTACCGGAAACGGAGTCGGTGGCCCGGGTGGTCAACATGCCATCGATCGTGGCGAGTCGTTCGCTGATGCCGGTGAGGCCGTTGCCCGCCTTCGTTCCGGAGCCGCCCCGGCCGTCGTCCGCCACCGTGAGTTCGAGGACCCGGCCGTCGAGCGTCTGGCGGGGGGTGAGCGTGACCGCGCAGCGGCGGGCGCCGCTGTGGCGTACGACATTGGTGACGGCTTCCCGCAGCGCCCAGGCGAGGACCTCCTCCGGCTTCTCGGGCAGCTCGGCGGGGGCGTCCGTCGGGATGTCGGCGACGATGCCCGCGGCGACGAGTGCGGTACGGGCCCCGGCCAGCTCGCCGGGGAGCGTGGGCCGTCGATAGCCGGTGACCGCGCTGCGGACGTCCACCAGCGCCTGGCGGCTGACCTGTTCGATGTCGGCGACCTGGAGCGCCGCCTGCTCGGGGTGGTCGGGGAGCATCCGCCCCGCCAGCTCGCTCTTGAGCGTGATCAGGGAGAGGGAGTGGCCGAGCAGGTCGTGCAGATCACGGGCGAGCCGCAGCCGCTCCTCGTTGGCGGCGAGTTGGGCGACGGTGGCGCGGGCCTCGCGCAGCTCGATCGTCGTACGGATCATCTGCCGTACGCCGGTCATGGCGAACCCGCCGAGCAGGGCGGGGAAGACCAGGGCGGTGATGACCTCACGCGGGTGGTCACCGGTCAGGCCGATGCCGACGAGTACGGCGGTGACGACGGGGATCAGCCAGCCGGCGGTCCTCAGAGGCAGGGTGGCCCCGACGGTGACGGAGACGTACACGAAGAGGACCAGCCACGGGGTGCCCAGCGACAGGGAGAGGACGGCTGCCAGCGCGCCGAGGAAGGTGATCGCCGCCCCGACCCGGCGGCGGTCCAGTGCCTTCGAGGTGTGGCGGAAGACCAGGACCAGGTATGTCCCGACGAAGACCAGCAGGCCGAGAGCTCCCAGCCCGGTGGCCCACGGGGTGTGGTTGCCGTCGATGAGGTCCTTGACCGGGGCGCTCATGAACGCGAGCCAGATGCCGATCCAGAGCAGTTTGACGCCCACCTGACGGCGGTCGGTCGGCGGGCGCCCGATCCCCACGAACGTCTCGTCGTCGTTCACGCCTTCAGGGTGTCCTTCCGGTAGAGCCAGGCCGCGCCGCCCGCGAAGAGCAGGAAGTAGACGCAGAGGATGGCGACGTCCTTGGCATGCGGCGAGCCGCCCATCTCGACTGCCTGGCCGAGTGAAGCGTACGCGTGGGTCGGGAGCCACTCGGAGATGTTCTGGAGCCACTGCGGGAAGGTCGCGCTCGGCATCCACAGGCCGCCGAGGATCGACAGCCCAAAGTAGATGATCATGGTGATCGGGCGGACCGCGTCCCCGCTGGCGATGTAGCCGATGGCGACGCCGAGCGCCGCGAAGACCAGCGATCCGGCCCAGATGACCCCGATCAGCGCGAACCACTGCCAGGTCTCCATCCGTACGTGCTTGACCACGGCGGCGACCAGGAACACGACCACGATGCACGGCAGGGTGACCATGGCTGCACTGGCGATCTTCGCCAGGACGTAGCCGCGGCTGGGCAGCGGGGTGAGGCGCAGCTGGCGGACCCAGCCCTTCTCGCGCTCCTTGGCGATGCGCTCGCTGTTGCCCATGAGGACGGCGGTCAGAGCACCGAAGGAGGCCATCGAAACCATGAAGAAGGCCTGCAGGGTCAGGTCGGTGTGCGGAACCTTGTCGGTGGTGTTCCGGGTTCCGGAGATCAGCAGGTAGATCACCGACGGGTAGATGACCGAGAAGAACATGAACTTCTTGTTCCGCAGGGTGCGGGTCACTTCGAGCTTGATGAGTGCCCACGAGAAGAAATTCAGCATGCGGTTCTGGCCTCCTCGGCCTCGGTGATGGCGACGAAGGCCTGCTCCAGGCCGAGTCCTGCGACTTCGAGTTCGCGCGGGTAGAGGCCGAGTGCGTAGACCGCGTGGACGGTCGCGTCGGCGTTGTGCGACTGGATGCGGACCCGGTTGCCGCTGATGTCGAGCGTGGAGAGGAACGGCAGGCCGCGCAGGGCCGATTCGTCGACCGCGCTCTCGAGTTCGAACGAGATCCGGCGGGCTCCGGCCTTCGCCTTGATCTCGGCTGCGGTGCCGTCGGCGAGGAGCCGCCCCTTGTGGAGGACGAGGACGCGGTCGGCGATCGCGTCGGCCTCTTCGAGGTAGTGGGTGGCGAACAGGACGGTACGGCCCTGCTCGGCCTGTTCCCGCATGGTGGCCCAGAACGCCTGGCGGGCGGTGACGTCCATGCCGGTGGTCGGCTCGTCGAGGACGATCAGGTCATTGGCCCCGGCGGTGGCGAGCGCGAACCGCACGCGCTGCTCCTGGCCGCCGGAGAGTTTGTTGACCATCCGGTCGGCGATCGACGCGATGCCCGCACGGGCCAGCACGTCGCCGACCGGGTACGGCCGCGGGTGCAGATCGCAGACGAGCCGGACGATCTCCTCGACGGTGACGTCCTCCATCAGGCCGCCGGTCTGCAGCATCGCGCCGACCCGGCCCCTGGCGATCGCCTCCTGCGGGGAAGCGCCGAAGAGCCGGACCGTGCCGGAGTCCGCGGTGCGCAGGCCGAGGAGCAGGTCGAGAGTGGAGGACTTGCCGGCGCCGTTGGGGCCGAGAAGCGCCACGGTCTCGCCGGGGTGCAGGTCGAGGGTGAGCCCGTCGACGGCGCGTACGTCTCCGTACGCCTTGCTGACCTGGTCGAAGCTGACCACTGCGGCGTGCGCGGCGGTGGCTTCGGTGGCTGTCGTCGTCATGCGTCCAGGCTGGCGGAGTGGGGTGGCCGCCCGGCAGGGTCACGGGTCGTGAATCGGGGATGACAGATGTCATGCCCCACGCATGACGCCGCCCCCCGGAACAGGGGGCGGCGTCGTCGGGATCCGTGCTTCGGTGGTGCTATCCGTTGCCGTCGAGGGCGATGGTGGCGGTGCGCTCGGTGGGGGTTTTGCCGAGCAGCGCGGTCTGCATGGCGTGTGCCACGTCGTCCGCACTGAGCTGGTGCTTCTTGCCGTCGCCCTTGGTGATCATGATGCCGTCGAAGACGCCGTCACAGAGGGTGTCGATCGCGGTCTTGTTGTAGACCTCGACCAGCCGGCCGTCGACCGCCTTCATGGAGAGGATCTGGGGCAGCGACTTCGCCGGTCCGAACTGGATCTGCTTGGGCCCTGCCTTGATCGTGATCAGGCCGGACATCGCGGGCTTCGCGAAGTCCTTCATCGCGCGGTCCAGTTCGACCTGGGCAATGGTGGGCTGGCGGGTGGTGACCGGCAGTTGGACCGTGGCCGCCTTGCCCGTCTGCACCTGGGCACGGTACGCGTCCCGTACCGAGATCATCGACCTGTTGACGTCCAGCGCCTTGCCCGCCTTGCCGGGGACCGCGACGGCCTTGCCCGGCTCGAACTTGATCGTGCCGTCGTTGGCGGAGCCGGACACGCCCGCCAGGTCCGTCAGCGCGACCCCGAGCTTCTCCTCGTCGACCGGGATCACCGGGTCGGCCTTGCGCTCGGCCCCGAAGAGGGAGCCGATCACCGAGACCGGGTTGTAGTCGCTGCCCGCGGCGCCGCGCACGGTCTCCACGCTGTCCAGCGCGAGACCGGCCTTCTCCGGGGCGAGCTTCTCGCTCTTGCCGTCGACCGAGAGCTGGAGGGGGGTCTTGGCGCGCTCGCCGAGAGCCGCGTCCAGCTTGGCGACGGCCTGCTCCTTCGTGCCGCCGCCGATGTCGACGCCGAGGACGGTGGTGCCCTTGGGGACCTCGGAGTGGTTCATCAACAGCCCCGCGCCGTAGGCGACACCGGCCAGGACGACAACGCCCGCGCCGAGCAGGACCGGCTTCGAGCGGCCCTTCTTCTTCGCCGGGGCCGGGGCCGGGGTCGGGCGGGCGGGGGCGGACGCCTGGGCGGCGGGGCCGCCCGGTCCTGCCGGTCCGCTGCCCATCGGGTCGTTCGGGCCTCGGGGCGGCAGGTCGGCGCGCGCACCGGGACCCGCGGGGCCGCCCGCGTTCGGGAACAGGGACGGGGCGGACGGCGAGCGGTGCTCCGGCGGGACGACAGGGATACCGCTGTTGAGCGTGTCCCCCGAGACATGGCCGCCGGGGCCGGGCGGTGCGAACTGCGGTGTGAGGACGGCCGTGTCGTCGGACATCCGCGGGGGTACGCCACCGGGGGCGCCGGGAGCGGACGGTCCGCCGGGACGCGCCTGGCCCGCACCCGGACCTGCCGGGCCGGGGCCGCCCGGCCCGCCGGGGCGGGGAGTCAGGGACGAGGTGCCGGTGACCGGTCCGGTCGTCGGGCCGGACGGGCCCGGCGTACGCACACCGAGATTCGGCGTGGCACGCGGCCCGCCCGGGGCCGCGGAGTCGTCGCCGGGGCGGGGCGCACCCTGGTCGCCGGTGCTCTGCGGGCCGTCCGAGAAGTACGGCAGATCGGCGCGCGGCGGGGTGGGAGCACCGGATCCGGCACCCCCGCCCGCGCCGGAGGATCCGGCAGCAGCATTGGCGGCCGGCCCGGCCGCGGCGTCGACCACCGACGTGTTCGTCGGTGCCTTGCGCGGAGCGAACCAGTCGCTGCCGCTCTTCTCCCTGGCCGGCTTCTCGGCGCTCGGCTCCGCGGTCGCGGAGCCGTCTCTCGCTTCGGTGGCCGGTCCGCCCGGTGCGCCCGGTGCACCGCCGGACTCGGGTGCGCCGGGGCGCGGTGTGCTGCCCGTGCGCTCACGCGTGGCGTCCGCGTCGGCATCGCCCATCGGCGTACGCATCACGACCGGCGGGATGGGGCGCGAGCCGGGGATGTTGATCCGGATACGCGTCGTCAGTGTCGTCTCGGTCTTCGGCTCTTCGGACTGAGGCGAATCCGCAGGCTCCGGGGTCTCCTCCGGGGCGTCCTGCGAAGGGTGCAGCGACGGATACTGGCGTGATCCGTACGGCGGCGTACCCGAGGGATACGCGGCTCCCCCGCGCCCCTGGGGGCCGGTGGACGAACTGTCAGTTTCACGACTCAAAGCAGGTTCTCCCGATTGGCTCCGCCGCCCGTACTTCCCCCGTGCCGCAGGCCAGGGGACGGCTCGGCGCGCGAACCACCATACTGGCCGCCACCGACAGACACCCCGCGACCGGGGGAAACGACGGTGCGCCTCCCCGACGGACGGGGGGCATTACGGGATCGGACGTGGCACATTACTTGCCAGGTCGGCCGTTGTCGGCGCCTTGTTGGGGCGACCGCGACATGGTGGCACACATCACAGCGACGGCCATCCCCCCCAGCATGAAGAGGATGAGCCCCAGTTCGTCGCCGAAGACGTAGTCGCCCTCCGGCCGTCCGCCGAGCAGAACAATGACCGAAATCAGCCAGCCCGCGGCGGGCGCGAGGGAACCGACCTGGGTCCCGATGAGGATGCGGCCCCCGTAGAACAGTCCGGCGCAGGCCACCAGTGCGAGCAGCAAGCCGCCCGGGAACCAGGCGGCTTGGACGAATGCTCCCGCGAGCCCGACGAGCGCACCGAGGACCGCGAGGCCCAGGTAGGCCCCGATGCGGCCCGGGTTCAGGGGCGCGGCGAGACCGGTGGGCACGGGCTCCCGGGGCGGAGCGTCGCTTCGGGGCCGGCGCTGCTTGCCGCTGCTCATGACCGTGCTCCCGACTCGGCCCCCGGCACGTCCTCCGTACCCGATACGCCCGGTACGCCCGAGAAGAGATCGTGTTCCCGTGCACCCGCGGGCGCTCCGGACGTTCCCCGTACCAACTCGTAGTACTCGGTGGTGAAGACGGGCTGACCCAGATCGTTCGAGAGGGCGAAGAACGGGCCGTCCACGGCGATCTGGGTGCGGTGTGCCCGCATCGCCGCCGTCTTGGCCGCGGCGTGGGCGGCGCCGTCGATCTCCGCGGTGATCCGGGTGTCGTTCACCACACCCGGTACGTCGTCGATCGCGGCGATCCCCGGGAAGGCGTCGGAGGCCGTCGAGCGCAGCCGCGCGAAGGCCTGCTCGGCGACGGAGCGCGGCACCCGATTCCAGTAGATCTTGTCGATGGCGTGCGGGGCACCGAGTCCGCTGCGGTACGCGGGGTCGGCTGCCAGGTCCGCGGCGCGCATCGCGACGCGGTGCGCCTGGATGTGGTCGGGGTGCCCGTACCCGCCGTCGGGGTCGTAGGTCACGAGGACCTGGGGGCGTACCGAGCGGATCACCTCCACGAGGTACCCGGCGGCCTCGTCCACGTCCGTGTTCCAGAAGGCGCCGGGGCGGTGATTCTGCTCGGCACCCATCATTCCGGAATCCCGGAACCGTCCGGGGCCGCCGAGGAAACGGTGGTCGGTGACCCCGAGCTCCTTCATCGCGGCAGCGAGTTCACCGATGCGGTGGTCACCGAGGGTGTCGTCCCGATCGGCTGTGAGATGGGCGAGTTCGGGCGGGATGACCTCGCCCTCCTCGCCGCGCGTGCAGGTCACCAGAGTGACCCGGGCGCCCTGGGCCGCGTACAGGGCCATGGTGGCGCCGTTGTTGATCGACTCGTCGTCGGGGTGCGCATGCACCAGGAGCAGACGACGGGCGGGAAGGTCCGTCATGGGACCCACCCTACGAGCCGACTGCCCCGGGGGCCGACCACGGAGGGGGCCGGGACCGGTCGCAGCTGCGCGTGCCGGACCCCCCGCGAGCCCGGCATGACCCGAAGGACAGGAACCGGATCAGAACTTGATGTCGCCGATCATGCCGGCCACGTTCGTGGTCAGCTCCGAGATGGTGGGTGCGATGGACGAACTCGCGAGATAGAAACCGAGCAACATGCAGACCACCGCATGTCCGCCCTTCAGTCCGGATCTCCGGATCAGCAGGAAGACGACGATCGCCAGCAGCACCACCGCCGAAATCGAGAGTGCCACGGCGGTTCACCTCCATCAGTACGGTCGGGACGGGCAGCACACATGGAGCCAGCAGGTTCATACCCACCGAGCGCTACGGATCATAACTATCCGTGCCACCGCATTGATCGGGGCACAGCAGCACGAGGGGCGCACGACCGGACGGTCGGGCGCTATGTCCCGTTCCGCATTCCCCACTCCGATCAGGCCCTAGGGTTCGGGGGTATGACCTCGCAGAAGCTCTCGTTTCCCCGTCAGCACGCCAGAACACAGCGGTTCACCCTCGGCGCTCCGCGGGCGTTCACCGTCTCTCCGGACGGGGAGCGGGTGATCTTCCTGCGGTCGGCCTCCGGCACGGACCGGACCAACCGGCTGTGGGTGCTGGACCTGACGGACGGTTCCACGCCGAAGGAGCGGCTCGTCGCCGACCCCGAGGCGCTGCTGGGCGGTTCGGCGGAGAAGCTGTCCCCGCAGGAGCGGGCGCGGCGCGAGCGGAGCCGCGAGGGGTCTGCGGGGATCGTCGGCTATGCGGTCGACTCCGCGGCCGAGTTGGCGGCGTTCGCGCTCTCCGGGAAGGTGTACGTCGCCGAGTTGCGGGCCGGGACGGCCCGCGCGCTGCCGGTACCGGGCCCGGTACTGGACCCGCGTCCGTCGCCCGACGGACGTCATGTCGCATACGTGTCGAAGGGCGCACTGCGCGTCGTGGGGGCGGAGGGTGACGGGGACCGGGCGCTCGCGGAGCCCGAGGACGCGCACATCTCGTACGGTCTCGCGGAGTTCATCGCGGCCGAGGAGATGCACCGTTCGCGCGGCTTCTGGTGGTCGCCCGAGTCGGACCGGCTGCTGGTCGCAAGGGTCGACGACAGTGCGGTGAAGCGGTGGTGGATCGCCGACCCGGCGCACCCGGACCGCAAGCCCGCCGAGGTCGCGTACCCGGCGGCGGGGACGCCCAACGCGGAGGTGCGACTCCTGGTGACGGACCTGGACGGGGCCCGTACCGAAGTGGTGTGGGACCGGGGCCGGTATCCGTATCTGGCACAGGTGCACTGGTCGTCGGACGGCGCCCCGCTGATCCTGGTGCAGGCCCGTGACCAGCGCAGTCAGCTCTTCCTCGCGGTGGACACGGAGAGCGGTGCGACGCGGACGGTTCACGTCGACGAGGACCCGGTGTGGCTGGACCTGTTCCCCGGGGTGCCGGCGTGGGCGCCGGACGGGCGGCTCGTGCGGATCGTGGACGAGGGCGGGGCGCGGGTCCTCGCGGTCGGCGACCGGCCGCTGACCGGGGCGCAGTTGCAGATCCAGGCAGTACTGGACATCGGCGAGTCGGACGTCCTGGTGTCGGCTTCGGCGGGCGAGGACGCGGCGGCGCCGGAGATCGGGCAGAGCCATGTCTACCGGGTCAACGAGCTGGGCGTGGAGCGGGTCTCCGAGGGGGCGGGGGTGCACTCCGCGGTCCGGGCGGGCGAGGTGACCGTGCTGGTCTCGGCGTCGCCGGAGCGGCCCGGCACGGAGGTGCGGGTGCTCCGGAGCGGCAAGCAGGTCGCGACGGTCGCGAACCACGCGGAGGAGCCGGTTCTGACGGCCCGGGTGCAGTTCAC
This sequence comes from Streptomyces sp. NPDC057486, assembly GCF_042802415.1. Classification (NCBI taxonomy): domain Bacteria; kingdom Bacillati; phylum Actinomycetota; class Actinomycetes; order Kitasatosporales; family Streptomycetaceae; genus Streptomyces; species Streptomyces sp. NPDC057486. Next base: position 62,667 of record NZ_JBHVEE010000044.1, read on the forward strand.
CGAGGGGGGCGCACAGCGGATTCCGTGCGCCGTGCTGCTCCCCACCGACTATCAGGAATCAGATGGTCCGCTTCCGGTCCTGATGGATCCGTACGGTGGACCGCACGGGCGACGGGTCCTTGCCGCCCACAATCCGCACCTGACGTCGCAGTGGTTCGCCGATCAGGGCTTCGCGGTCGTCGTCGCGGACGGCCGGGGCGCACCGGGGCGCTCACCCGGCTGGGAGAAGGCGGTCAAGAACAATTTCACCCTCAGCCTCGACGACCAGGTGGACGCGCTGCACGCACTCGCCGAAAGGTTCCCGCTGGATCTCTCCAAGGTGGCGATCCGCGGCTGGTCGTACGGCGGATACCTGGCAGCCATGGCCGCGCTCCGGCGGCCGGACGTCTTCCATGCGGCAGTGGTGGGCGCGCCGGTGACGGATCTGCGGCTGTACGACACGCACTACACCGAGCGCTATCTCGGCGATCCGGCCGAGCAGCCCGAGGTGTACGCGTACAACTCGCTTCTCACCGACGAGGGGCTGTCCGAGGCCGCGGACCAGGTCCGACCGATGATGATCATCCACGGGCTGGCGGACGACAACGTGGTGGTCGCGCACTCGCTGCGACTGTCGTCGGCGCTGCTCTCGGCCGGGCGGCCGCATGAGGTACTGCCGCTGAGCGGGGTCACGCACATGACTCCGCAGGAGCAGGTTGCGGAGAATCTGCTCCTGTTGCAGGTGGACTTCCTGAAGCGGGCGCTGGGGCTGGACAGGGCCTAGTCGGGCGCTCCGTCCTCGGTCTCCCCCGGGCCCCGAGGGCCGGGCGGGTCCTACCAGCCCGGTGGGGGCCGGGAGGGCGGCGGGGGCCCGAACACACCGGGCTGCGGATAGCCGTGGCGCTGGTCCTGGACAGTGGGGGCGGGGGCGCTGTCGGGGAAGCCTCTTCGGGCCATGACCAGCAGCACCACCACTGCGGCGGTCGTTTCGAAGAACCACGTCAGCACCGTGAGCCGGCCCTCGGTCGACAGCTTCCCGAAGTGGTCGAGCAGCTCGAAGTGCAGCACACGGGCGATTCCCAGGATCCCGCCGGGCAGCAGCAGCCCGGCGGCGACCATGCCGCGAGCACAGCACACAGGACGGCACCGGTGACGCGTGCCCCGCGCGTGAGTATCACGCCTGCGATACTCCAGCGGGCCCGGTCACCCGACAAGGGGGACGTCCGCACTCCGGTTGAACCGGGTAACCGGCCGGAGGGACATGACAACCCTCCGACCGGTTCACGGCACCCGCACGGCCGTACGTTGTCCATGGTGATGCGTTCGTATATCGGACGTGCGACGGTCAAGTTGCCCGTGCGTTAACGCATCCGGGGTCGCGTTCCCTTCGGCGGTCAGTCGGCGTGCGCGCCTCCGGACGGGGGCGCCGGCCCGTCGCCCTTGCCCGCGGCGTCGTCGGGTGCAGCCGGTTCACCGGGGCCGCCCGGCTCCTCCGGCGCCCCGGGCTCCACCGGCTCTGTCTCCGGCGCCTCCAGCAGCCCCTCCTGTGGCACCACCTGCTTCTCCTCCGCGAAGTGGCATGCCGAATCGTGTGCGGCCGCGGTGTCCGCCAGCCGGAAGACCGCCGGGACCGCGAGCAACGGCACCTCCAGTTCGCACCGCTCCTGCGCCTTCCAGCAGCGGGTGCGGAAGCGGCAGCCCGACGGCGGGTTGGCCGGGGACGGCACGTCGCCGTGCAGGATGATCCGCTCGCGGTACTCGCGCGCCATCGGGTCCGGCACCGGCACCGCGGACAGCAAGGCCTGCGTGTACGGGTGCGTGGGGTGATCGTAGATCTGCTCGTCCGTACCGATCTCGGCGAGCCTGCCCAGATACATCACGCCGACCCGGTCGGAAATGTGCCGGACGATCGAGAGGTCGTGCGCGATGAAGACGTAACTCAGGTTGAACTCCGCCTGCAGCCGGTCGAGCAGGTTGATGACCTGGGCCTGCACGGAGACGTCGAGGGCCGAGACCGGTTCGTCGGCGACGATGATCTCGGGGTTGAGGGCCAGCCCACGGGCGATGCCGATGCGCTGGCGCTGGCCGCCGGAGAACTGGTGCGGGTAGCGGTTGATGTACTCCGGGTTGAGACCCACGACATCGAGCAGGTCCTGCACCTTGCGCCGCCGCTCCCCCTTGGGCGCGACCTCGGGGTGGATCTCGTACGGCTCCCCGATGATGTCGCCGACCGTCATCCGCGGATTGAGCGACGTGTACGGGTCCTGGAACACCATCTGGATGTTGCGCCGTACGGCCTTCAGCCCACGCCCGGACAGCTTGGTGATGTCCTCGCCCTTGTACTTGATCGCGCCGGACGTCGGCTGTTCCAGATGGACGAGCATCTTGGCGACGGTCGACTTGCCGCAGCCGGACTCCCCCACGATGCCGAGGGTCTCGCCCGCGGCCAGCTCGAACGAGACACCGTCGACCGCCTTGACCGCACCGACCTGCTTCTTGAACAGGATGCCCTGGGTCAACGGGTAGTGCTTGACGAGGTCGATGACCTCCAGAATGGGTTCGCCGCCCGCGCGAATGCTCCCCTGTTCAGCGCGCATCGAGCGTCTCCTTCCAGAAGTAGCAGGCGCTCTCGCGGTGTTCGGCCACCTCGAACAGCGGCGGCACCTCGCCGCGGCAGATCTCCTGGGCCATCGGGCAGCGCGGGTTGAAGGCACAGCCGGGCGGGATGCGCAGCAGGTTGGGCGGCAGCCCCTTGATGGCGTACAGCTCCTGGCCTTTCTGGTCCAGCCGCGGAATCGACCGGAGCAGACCCTTGGTGTACGGGTGGGCGGGCGCCCTGTAGATCTCGTGGACGGGGGCCGACTCGACGATCCGGCCCGCGTACATCACGGCGATGTGGTCGGCGACGTCGGCGACCACGCCCAGATCGTGGGTGATCAGGATGAGGCCCATGTTGAGCTCGCGCTGGAGTTCCGCGAGGAGGTCCATCACCTGGGCCTGGACGGTCACATCGAGGGCGGTGGTGGGCTCGTCCGCGATGATCAACGACGGTTCCAGCGCCAGCGCCATGGCGATCATGATGCGCTGGCGCATACCGCCGGAGAACTGGTGCGGGTAGTTCCCGACCCGGTCCTTCGCAGCGGGGATGCGGACCCGGTCCATCAGCTCGATGGCCTTCAGCCTGGCGTCCTTACGGGACATCCCCCGGTGCACCACGAACATCTCGCCGAGCTGTTCCCCCACGCTGAGCACCGGGTTGAGGGAGGACAGGGCGTCCTGGAAGATCATGGCCATCTGCTGACCGCGGACCTTCCGTCGCTCCTCCGCCTTCAGTGTCAGCAGGTCGCGGCCCTTGAAGAGGATCTCGCCGCCGCTGATCCTCCCGGGCGGCATGTCGAGGATCCCCATGATCGCCTGCGCGGTGACCGACTTGCCCGACCCGGACTCGCCGAGCACGGCGAGCGTCTCACCCTCGGCCACCGAGTAGTTGACCCCGTTGACGGCCTTGGCCACCCCGTCCCGGGTGTGGAACTCCACGTGCAGATCGCGCACTTCGAGCAACATGGCAACGGCTCCTCAGCGCAGCTTGGGGTCGAGGGCGTCGCGCACCGCGTCGCCGAGCATGATGAAGGCGAGCACGGTGATCGCCAGCGCTCCGGCCGGCCAGAGCAGCATGTGCGGGGCGTTGCGGACGTAGTTGGCCGCTGCGGAGATGTCGATGCCCCAGGAGACCGCCGGCGGTTTCAGCCCGACGCCGAGGAACGAGAGGGTCGCCTCCAGGGAGATGTACGTACCGAGGGCGATGGTCGCGACGACGATCACGGGGGCGACCGCGTTGGGGGCGATGTGGCGGAGCATGATCCGGGAGTTGGAGGCGCCGAGCGCTCGGGCCGCCTGGACGTAGTCGTTCTGTTTGGCGGTGATGACCGAGCCACGTGCGATACGGGCGATCTGCGGCCAGCCCAGCAGAACGATGAAGCCGATCACCGGCCAGACGGTGGAGCCCGGCACCACGGAGAGGAAGACCAGGCCGCCGAGGACGACCGGGATGCCGAAGAACACGTCGGTGAGGCGGGAGAGGACCGAGTCCCACCAGCCGCCGAAGAAGCCGGCGAAACCGCCCAGGATGCCGCCGAGGAGCGAGACTCCGAGGGTGGCGCAGACACCTACGGTGACCGAGGCCCTGGCCCCGTAGACCGTACGGGTGTAGACGTCGCAGCCCTGCCCGTCGAAGCCGAACGGGTGGCCGGGCTGCGAGCCCTCCTGAGCCTTGCCCAGGTCGCAGTTGAGCGGGTCCTGGTTCGTGATCAGCGACGGCCAGATCGAGATGATCACCAGGAAGAGGATGATCAGGGCGGAGATGATGAAGACCGGGTTGCGGCGCAGGTCGCGCCAGGCGTCGGACCAGAGACTGCGGGGTTTCTCCGCCGGCCCGGTCCCTTCGGGGCCGCCCGGGGTCTTCTCCAGGGTCTCCCCCTCCTCGATGGCGAGGTCCATGCCCGCACCCGCTCCTCCCGCAGAGATCGCTTCGTCCGGGGTCTGCTCAGGCATAGCGGATCCTCGGGTCGAGTACGGCGTACAAGAGGTCGACGACCAGGTTCGCCGCCAGGAAGACGAGGACCAGAATGGTGACGAACCCGACGACGGTCTGGGAGTTCTGGCGCAGAATGCCCTGGTAGAGCTGGTAGCCGACGCCGTGGATGTTGAAGATGCGCTCGGTGACGATCGCCCCGCCCATCAGGGCGCCCACGTCCGTACCGATGAAGGTGACGACGGGGATCAGAGAGTTGCGCAGCAGATGCCGGATGACGACCCGGCGCCTGGGGAGGCCCTTGGCGACGGCGGTACGGACGTAGTCGGCGCGGGCGTTCTCGGCGATCGAGGTCCGGGTGAGCCGGGTGACGTACGCCAGGGAGACCGAGGCGAGGACGAGCCCGGGGACGAGGAGTTCATCGAACGGCGCCTCCGAGGAGACGGACGGGTCGATGATCCCCCATTTCACGCCGAGGAGGAGTTGGAGCAGCAGACCGGTGACGAAGGTCGGGACGGAGATGACGACCAGGGTCAGGATCAGCACGGTGGTGTCGACGGGCCGGCCGCGGCGCAGACCGGTGACGACGCCGAGGCTGATGCCGATGACGACTTCGAAGACGATCGCGATGACGGTGAGCCGAATGGTGATGGGGAAGGCGGTGGCCATCAGCTCGGTGACCTTCTGGCCGTTGAACGCGGTGCCGAAGTCGCCGGTGAAGACATTGCCCATGTAGGTGAGGTACTGCTGCCAGACCGGCTTATCGAGGCCGAATTCCCTGCGGAGTTGAGCGGCGGTCGCAGGATCGCACTGGCGCTCGCCGCAGAGACCCGCAATGGGGTCACCCATCACGTTCACCATGAGGAAGATCAACAGCGTGGTGCCGAAGAAGACCGGGATCATCTGCAGCAGCCGCCGGATCACATACCGTCCCATGAGGGGCTCCGGGGGTCGCGGGGGGGCAGTTGCTCGGGGATGGGGAAGCCGGGTGGCCGGTGCGGGGTGTGCAC
>NZ_JBHVEE010000045.1:0-67084 GCF_042802415.1 Streptomyces sp. NPDC057486
TGAATGCGCCTTTCGTCGGGCTGGCGCCCCGATCGTCGGACTGGCGCCCCGAGGGGGATGCCGGCCTCAGCCATGCTGGGCCCGGCCGTTCTCCGACCGGTCGAGCCAATACCCGTCCTCGTCGTCCACCGAGGCTCGGAGAAACCATCGGTCCCGGATCGCCGCCGACCGGGGGCGGTTGCTGTACTTCGCTGCTGTACCGCGGCGGGCTATTCGCTGAGAGCGTTCGCGAGAGCCACGAAGATGCCCACGCCGAAGACGGCGAGGGTAACGAGCCCGACAACCACCAACGAGCAACACGAGGCGACCGCCACCATGACCCACGCCCGCCCCACGGCCCGGTGATAGTCGGTGTCGTCGTCCCAGTTCTGATCAACCACGTTGCCCCCGCCACTCATTGTCTGATCGGGCACGCAGGGCACCACGACTCAACGCTTCTGAAGGTGGCTCGTCGGTTGCGCGCCCCGTTACTCGGGCAAGCCCACCCAGTTCTCCGGGACGAGCGGCGCAGGCATCAGCCACACGGCGAAGGCCACCTGGGCCATCACCTGGAGCACCAGCGGCTCGGCCATGCCCACCCCGATGAGCGGAAACGCAAAGAGCACCATGGGGAAGGCCAGCAGGCACCGGAAGAGGGCGACCTCCATGTGCTGGTGGGCCAGCCCGGCCACGATCGCCAGGAGCACCGTGGGAATGCCGGTGAAGGCCAGCATCAGCAGGCCGACCCGCATGCTACCGAGGAAGGACGAGTCCGGGACCACCAGCGCGATGACGATCCAGACGGCCATGTCCAGCAGGACGTACGACAGGACGCACCGCCCCATCCGAACCAGCACCCGGCGCATGCCAGGGCCGGCCGTCGCGTGGGTCATGGTCATCAGCACTCCTTTGTGCGACTCGCACCCCGCAGCATTTGAACATGTTCAACATAGGCCATCAGTGGTCGTATGGCGAGGATGTCCTGGCACCCGGCGGTCGCAGGCATGGGTTGGTGGAGTCTCGATGGCCGATTCAGGCCTTCAGCGATTCTGAAAACCATCGTGGCAGCGATGTCACCGTGGGTTCACATCCCACACCCACCGCAGATGAACGGCCCCTGACCACGTGAATCGGTCAGGGTCGTACTCATGTGCACTGTCCGTCGATCACCGTGATTCCCCGTCAGTTCCCGGTCGTCCGCCGCCAGGACGACCGGTGGGGCACCCTGCACACCCGCCCGTTCCTCGAGTACGCCGTCGCCCTCTCCGAGCTCTACAACCAACGCCTCCTGGAAGAGATCTGCCGCGCGCTCGATCTGGCGACCGTGCCCCGCTACCCGACCGCCGGACAGCGGCCCGTGATGGAACTCGCGGGAATCCCCGAGCAGCTCATCGACTGGGCTGCCACCCGCAACACCGCGACCATGCACCGCCTGAAAGAACTCGCCGACCAGTACCAGGAACGCACCCGTCAGCCCCTCACCACCAAAATCCGGCGCCGGATGATGGAACGCGCCTCCCACGAGACCCGGCCCGCCAAGAAGAAGGCCAGCCGGCCCCTGTCCGCCTTGCGGGAAGCCTGGCGGGACGGCGCCGTTGCCCTGGTCGGCGAGGAGGTCGTCGACAACCTTCTGCGCCTGGCCCGCTTCGCCGCCGCAGCGATCCGTACCACTGTCCGCACCGTCGTGGACGTCGCGGCCGCAGCCCTGGAGATCACCGCGATCGTCTCGGTCCACCACGGCGGCCGCTTCCGCCACCGTCACCTGCTCGCCGAAGCCCGCCGCTACCTCACCCGCACCCTCCACGGACACCCCGCCCCACCCCACACCGACACCGTCATCACCGCGGCCGCCCTCCGCGACCACTGCATCCCCGGCCACCCGCCGAACCCCAACAAGCCGATACCGCTCGCGAACCAAACCTTCACCCCGGCCTGGGCACCCAAATCGCCCCGCAGCTCGACCACACCCGCCGCCCACCGGATCCACCACCGCGCCCGCGCCGAAGCCGCACGCCGCACCGCCCTCGCTCGCTCGCGCCGAAGCGCAACAGAGGCCGCCTGCACGGCAGCAAGAGCACACCCACAGGCGGCATCACAGCAACCACCGCTCCCCGCCCCGGGCCAGGCATCCGGCAGGCGAAGCCAGTGAGTCTTTTCCAACCTCATCCCTGTACTGCTCATCGGCCTGCTGACGACTGAACCGATCTGTAGCGGGGGCGTGACCAGCAGATCCGCAGTCTGTCCCGGCGGCCCAGACGCTTCGCCGAGCATGGTCAGCGGCGCTGACAGCCGGGTTAGCAGGGGCTTAGCCCTCCGGCAGCTCCCATGAGGCGAACCAGTGGGGGAACGGTCCGGCAGAGGGCGGGAAGGCGAACGGCGGGGTGCGGTCGGTGAGCAGGCGCAGCACGAACTCGCCGGTGCCGCAGTCGAAGCGCTGCCACTCACCGTCCAGGTACTGCACCAGAACCGGCCAGTCGTCGGGATCGGCCGGTCCGGTCAGCCAGTGGAAGGTCAGCTCCTGCTCGGAGGTCCCCCATATGAGCACGCCGCCGGGCGCGGGGTGGACCGGGTATGGCCGGTACAGGTCGGCGTACCGCGCCATGTCCTGGCCCCAGGAGACTAGATCCGTGCCCAGCGCACCCGGCACCAGCAGGTCCAGGTACTCGTCGAAGCTGCCCGCGCCGAAGGCGTCGACGATGTCCTTGTAGTCACCGGGCAGCGCGGTGCCCAGCGCTGCCTCCGTCGCGGCCCAGTCGACGCCGCACCGATCGGGCTCCGTCCGCCCGGTGGCCTCCCGCAGCAACGCCACCCACCCGACCCCGGGCGGGCGGGTGAACGCGCGCCGGGCGAGGATCACGACGCGGCGCGGGCCATCGGCGGTGGCCGTCACGCCGTATCCGAACCAGTGCTCGGCCAGCACCCACCCGCGCAGCTCCAGCAGCCCGCCCTCCCCGCCGATGGGGAGCCCACCCTCCCCGCCCACCGGCGGACCGTCGGGCACCCCTGCCGCCCTACCCCCGACGACCCAGGCACGTACCGGCAGACCCGCCCCGTCAACCACGTCCGCAGCGACGCGCTCCAGCTCGGCCAGATCCTCCGCGTCACTGGGCACACAGACATGCCCTGCCCCATGAATGGGCAGCGGGCAGTGCAATTCGGGCGCGCGCCAGGCGTCGTTCAGACGGGCGCGCAGAGCTGAGGCGTCCACGCGGCCAAGTGAACAGCACGGCACTGACATTGAGCCTTTTCAACCTGCATAAGCAGTACGCCGTTGGGCTGACAACAGGATGAAGCCCCTGGTAGGTGGGTTTTCAACCAAGATCACTAGTCTGTCAGGAGCTTCCGCGTGCTTGTCTACCCGTCCGGTATCGACCTGTCCAGCCGCTCTCTGCAGCACCTATCCGGTCTCCTCGCAGGCCACCGTCGACGGATCGGCTCCCGCTGGCGTCGCCTGACCTGTGGCCGGCAGGCCGTGCTCGTCCTGGCCCACCTGCGATGCGGCGACACCTACGCCCGCCTCGCAGCAGGTTTCCGCGTCGGAATCGCGACGGTCCACCGGTACATACGCGAGGCCGTGGACCTCCTGGCCGCTCTCGCGCCCACGCTGGAACAGGCCATAACGACGGTGCGGAAGAAGGCGTACGTGATCCTCGACGGCACCGTACTGCCGATCGACCGCATCGCCGCCGACCGCCCGTACTACTCGGGGAAGAAGAAGCACCACGGGATGAACGTGCAGGTCCTCGCGGATCCAGCCGGCCGCCTGATCTGGGCCTCGGACGCGCTACCCGGAGCCGTGCACGATCTGACCGCGGCCCGGACCCACGGCATACCCGCCGCTCTCGCCGCTGACGACGTCAAGTGCTGGGTGCGATCTCTCGGTTTCGTGTCAGTGAATGGTGTGACAGTGGCGGGTTCCCCGTGTGTTGCCCGGACGTACTGGTCAGCGAGTCATACGTCGGGCTCGCCGGACGTGCTGCCACTGTCATGAGATGAGAGATCGGGGGTGTCGGTACTGTCACCGGGCTGTATAGGCGCAGGTCGCGTACTGACACGAAATCGAGAGATCGCACCCAGCGCGCGTTCTTCGCCGCCCCTTGCCGCCGGGCCGAGCTCAGGTTCCACAACCAGGCGATCGACCTGCTCGAGGCTGTCAGCGACGAACCCGAGGCCGGCAGAGCCTCATTTACTCGGCCATTAAGACTCCACCGACCTTCCGGGGTCAGCGCCTGTAGCGATGCCGCTTCGGCTTCTCGATCGCCATCACGATGAGGCTAAGGATCATGAGGAAGAACCCCACGATCAGTAGCCATGTCGGTCGGCCCGTGAACAACGCCACGATGGCCAGGCCCAACCCCACCACGGAGCCGATGTGCGCCCAGAAATCGGGCACGCTCATCTGTCGCTCACTCATGCAGCCCCCTCGGACGTGCCCGTGCCCTACGGGCGAGCACAGCATCATCACCTGTACCGCCACAGTCAAGATCCGAGTTCGGCCATACCGCATTGAGCGGCTGACATCAGCGCCTGACACGTGGTTAGCCGCAGGCACGCCGACCTGCGGCAGCGTGCACCCCGTACGTGTGGGGACGGTCCCATCCTGGACCCGGGAGAGAGCAGGGCCTGGGCCGTCTACCCTGCCCAGTGGTATCCGAGTTCGGCGAGCTGCGCGAGCTGCTGGTCGGTGAGTCGGTGTGTCGGGCGTCATGGGAATGTCAGTGCTCTGCGACATGTGGCGTGTCAGCGTCAGCCGAGGCTTTGGGCATGGCCCGGGTCCCGATGATCTCCTGGATATTGCGAAGATCGACGCTATGACTATCCCGCTCTCCGTCGACCGGATCTTCGGCGACCGTTCCTTCGCCGAGATCGGTGACCCCGTACTGGCCGCCGCCGACGAGCGGCGTGGCCTGCTGGCCGTGGCGGGCGGGTACGACTTCGGCGGCACTGCACCCGTCGGTGTCTACGGCACGGGTGACCTGGCCTGCCACGCCCTCGTCCGCTCACGCTACGCGGTGCACACGATGGCTTTCCATCCCACGCTTCCACTGCTCGCGATCGGCACCGGCCACTACGACGGAGGCTACTTCTTCGAAGGCGAGCTGCTCCTGCTGCACCTGGAAACGGGCACGGCCATATCGCTCATCGAGCATTGGCTGGGCCGCCAGGTCCTGGAGCTGGAATGGCTCGACGAACAGGCACTGCGGGTGGTGATGGCACCACCCGACGACTGGCAGGACGACACCGCACGCGTCGAAGGACATGTCGCGGTGGTGCGCAGGCCGGACTGGGCCACTACGCCCGCCAAGTCCCTCACCGAGTACGACCTGGCCGGCCCGCGGGTGCCGGCACCGCGTCCCGACGGCAGCGAGGTCGCCCGCCGGATTCTCTCGGAGCTGAGCACGGACTGGGAATCACGCCGCAATGTCCGCGCGGTCGAGGTCCTTTCGGACGGTCGGACACTGGCCACGCTTGACGGAGTGCAGATGGAGTCCTGGCTGCCCTCGGGGGAGCGTGCGTGGATGGTTCCGGACGAGGAAGGCGGGCGCGAGATCGTCGTCGCCACGGACGAGAGATCCGCGTGGGTCGGGCTCATACGCCGCCGCGGCATGCGCGACTCCGTTCCGCAGTCGGTCGTCCGACTCTCCCTCGCCGACGGGAAACAACTCGACAGCATCGTCCCGTCGGCGCCCGTCTCGCTGGTGCGCTGTGCGGACGGCCGGCCTTGTCACCGAACGGACGCAATGGTGACCGCAGCCGGCTTCCCGTCCGGGGTGGACGCCGCATCTACTTCCAGTCGATTCTCCGGCCCTCGGGCCAGCCGAACTCCTACAAGAGCGAGCGCTGGGTCGCGGCCGTGGACCTGCAAGGGCCCGCGACCGGGAGGCCCGTCGTACCCCTCGCACGGTCGGCCCGGCGGCTGTTCCGGTACTCCTGGGAGCCCGGCGAGACGCACTTCGGCGGTCCGGGGGTCGAGGTCGAGGACGGAACCCTGGTCCACGCCGGGACCGTGTATCACGGCCAAGGGCTCCAGCCCGGCGGGTCGTTCGTCGTCCGGCGCGAGACGACCGACGGTCGCCCGCGGTGGGTGTTCCACACCGACCGGAAAGCCACCGCATTGGACGCCGACACGGCCACCGTCTACGTCGGGTACGCCGATGGAGAGGTGGTCGCACTGGACCTGGGCGACGGCACCGTGCGCTGGCGACAGCACCTCACCGTCGGCGCGGTCTCCGCCGTACCAACTGCTCTCACCGTCACAGCCAACAGTCGGTTCCTCATCGGCACCAGCGACGGCCGCATCCTCGAATGCTCGGCCGCGTAGCGACCTACCTCCACAACGCAGATGCCGCCGTACTGGAGAAGCGATCACGGGTCAACGATCGCTTCAGCTGGAGCGATTGAGCGCAGTCAGCGGCTGGTTGCGTCTCGCCCGGCCGTTGTAGCAGCGGCTTCGTCGTGTGCGGCGAGGGTGCGGCAGAGGGTGGAGCGGCCGATGCCGAGGTGCCGGGCGATCGAGGTGACGGACTCTTCGGCGTCGCGGCGGCGGAGGGCGACGGCGAGCATGTCTCCGTCGACGGCTGGCGGGCGGCCGCCGTGGTTGCCGTTGGCCGCGGCGCTGTCCAGGCCGATCAGGGTCCGCTCGTGGATGAACTCCCGCTCGACCTCAGCCATCGCGGTGGTCGCGCTCGGCGAGGCCCTGCGCGGAGGTGATGAGCTCGACCATGTTGCGGCCGAGCCGGTCGAGCATGGTGACGGTGAGGGTGTCGGCCGGGCGCAGATCGGCGAGGGCGGCGTTGTACTCGGGGCGGATTTTCTCCCGGGTGCCGATCCTCTCGAGTGGGAATGACCATCACCGACGCCATCCACCAGGCTGTGCTGAAGATCCCGAAGAAGGCGTGGACACCGGCCTACGACGCGGGCGGCACCGAGCGGCCCGGCGCCTGGGTCGCAGAGATCACCGACATGCCCGACCTGAGCACCTGGCCCAAGGGTATGCGGCTGATCGTCCGCAAGGAACGACCGCACCCCGGCGCACAGTTGCGCTTCACCGACGTGACGGACTGCGGCTGACCTGCTTCGCGACCAACACGACCGGCGGTCAGCTCGCCGACCTCGAACTGCGTCATCGCAGGCGGGCCCGCTGTGAGGACCGCATCCGAAACGCCCGCGACACCGGCCTGCGCAACCTGCCCCTGCACGACACCGCACAGAACCGGATCTGGCTGGAGATTGTCTCCCTCGCGCTCGACCTCCTCGCCTGGATGCCGATGCTCGCCCTGACAGGCGAAACCCGCCGCTGGGAGCCGAAGAGCCTTCGCCTCCGCTTGTTTTCCGCCGCCGCCCAGCTCGTGAACACCGGCCGCCGCCGCTGGCTCCGCCTGGCCGCCCGATGGCCCTGGACATCCGTAATCACCAGCGCCATGGACCGGCTCCAGGCCCTTCCTGCGATCTCTCGGTTTCGTGTCAGTGAATGGTGTGACAGTGGCGAGTTCCCCGTGTGTTGCCCGGACGTACTGGTCAGCGAGTCATACGTCGGGCTCGCCGGACGTGCTGCCACTGTCATGAGATGAGAAATCGGGGGTGTCGGTACTGTCACCGGGCTGTATAGGTGCAGGTCGCGTACTGACACGAAATCGAGAGATCGCAGCCACACCCGACGCCCCTGGGTGGATGAACCATACGAAGGGCTCACCACGTCCCGCAGGACAACGTAGGGAACCTTGACCGTTTGCCACCGAACTTTGACGAGCGGTTGTTTCCTGCCACTGAAGTTTGACCGGCTGGGACTCGGGGCGACTTGTAGGGGCAGTGGGGGCGCCGGCAGAGGTCGACGACGGCCTGCGGCTACGTTTTCGGCCGCCGCCGATTTGAGGCTGTCAGCCACCTGTACCCGATCACCGCGCGAACCAAGATCGCCGATAGGGCGGCGCCGACCGCAGCAAAACCGCCTCGTTCCGCCCAAGTTATTCCGGGGCCTGGGCTAAAGAACGCAATAATCAGCATGAACGGCCCCGAGAGGAGCAGCGTGAATATCCGCCAGTTCGTCCACTCGGACCACGACTCTCGTTGCCGACCGTCGATGTCCACGGGAAAGATCCAGGCGGCAAGCCGCATGGACCGCCATGGCTTGGAATCGTCTTGTCTGGCACCAGGCATGGAGACGAGTGTCCCAGACAGCGGGTGCCGCGCACATCGTGGTGCCGGTCAAACTTCAGTGGCAAGCGGCCAAGGTTCAGTGGCACCGGACACTGGCGGCTCTCCCGTAGCGCTCGCCCTCCCAGGACTTGTCAACTAAGCTTCAAGTCATGAGCCTGATGGAAACGAACCTGTCGGAGCTACTGAACAAGCCGAAGGCGACACTGGCCGCGCTACGAGGCGCCCGGCGGATACTGCTCCGGCGACGCGATGACGAGGACCTGGTGCTGACCACGGCCGCCCGCGCCGAGCAGGACAGCACCGTCATGGGTGCGACCAGCCGCATGTTCGTGGAGATGATGCGCACCCCGCAGGGCCGCACCCTGGTGCTGGACGTCCTGCCGGCGACCTTCCCCTGGGTGCGCTACCTGCCCGCCCACGACGTGCGGGAGTTCTCCGTGGAGCTGGTCGAGGCGCTGGGCGCCGCCGCCGAGCTGGACAACACGGCCGCGGTCGCCCAACTCATCACCGAGTGGCGGCACACCGCCGAGGTACACGCCGACCCCGAGCTCTACGCCGCACTCACCACCGACTCCGGCGAGGACTACGGCCCCGTACCCGAACCCGGCGGAGCCGCAGCGTGAGCCCGAAGCGCGGAGACCAGGCGGCACCCCCGCCCGGCGAAGACGAATGGGACGTCCGCTTCGCCAACGGCGAGGCCGCCAAGGGATGGGAGCAACTGAGCACCCAGGCCCCGAGCAACACCCGCGCCGCCTGACACCTCATGCGGACCGACCCGGCCCCGGCCACCCGGACCGAACGGCACCACCGGCTCAAGGGCGAGCTGGCCCACGGCACCCACCGCGGGGAGCCGATGGACCGCTGGCAGATCGAGGTCACGGCCGGCGGCCGCATCTGGTACCTGCTGGACGTCGAGCGCCGCACGGTCTGGATCGACCGCGCTTCCACCGGACACCCCAAGGCCACCGACCGCTAGAACGTAGCGGACAACAGGATGGGCCCGGCCACCAGGCCGGGCCCATCCTGTTGCCCGCCTCCAGATCTCCGGCACAGGCGAAGGCCACCGCCACATGGCACGCGCGTCCATGGGAAGTTCGCGTGCGCGTGTAGGACCCCGGCGATGTTCATGTCCGGAGGCACCCCGAGGCGGTGAACTTCACCGCGCGGCGCCGGCTCCGCCGGAAGGCCTTGCGCTTCGGAATGACGCCCTTGGTCGGATGGATATGCGCTGCGATGATGCGATCTCGACCGGATGGCGGTGGACGGGGCACCAGGTGACACAGTGGCAGATCTTGCAGGGAGATGTCTTGGTCGGTGAGCTCAGTGAGTACGGCTGTGATCAGCCGTTCTTCCTGGCGCGTTTCACTCCCGGACCAGGCTGGGAGAACGTGAGGGCGTTGTTCGAGGCATGGGAGGCCTTCAGGGGCCCGGATCCGGATGGGACCAGGTTCGTCGCCCTGGTCAAGCCATTGCAGGACTTGGAGCTCACACTGGCTCCGGTTGACGGCCGACAGCCTTCGTTGCAGCTCTTCAAGAACTGCATGGTGCGTATCAACGGACCTGAGGCCCGTCTCCGCTACTGGCACAGCGTTTGACCGTCCTCTGGAGCTGGCGCAGACATATCAGGCTGCAGGCCAGTTCGAGCAGTCCATGGTGGAGGGCGGCGCGTCGTTCGTAGCGGGTGCGGAGTCGTTTGAACTGGTGCAGCCAGGCGAAGGTTCGCTCGACCACCCAGCGCACTTTGCCCAGCCCGGAGCCGTGGGCGACGCCGCGTCGGGCGATCAGGTGGTTGATGCCGCGTTTCCACAGCAGGCGGCGGTATCTGTCGAAGTCGTACCCCCGGTCGGCACCAGCGGCCTGGAGAACGCGTCAGACATTGCAGCCCGTGAGCACTACACCCTCCTCAGAGCTGCACGCGTTTCTTGGGAAGGCGGCTACAGCGAAGACCCGCAGTTCTGACTCAAGGTCCAAAACGCTCCGAATCATCCACTGATCATCCTGCGTTGTCGCACCACAAAAGTTGAGCCAGAGCCCGTTCTCGTGAACAGAGCCAGTCAGCCGACCCTCTGGGCCAGCACTTGTCCCGGCCAGGACGCGGACAGAAAGTGGTCGGTGGGAGTGAAACCGTTGCGCTCGTAGTACGCGACCAGTTTGCTCCCGCCGCCCGCCCAGCAGTCGACCCGCAGCAGAGCTACACCGGCCCGCCGGGTCTCCTCCGCGGCATGGGTCAGCAGTGCTGCCCCGATGCCCAGACCGGCGTGCTGTCGGTTGGTGACCAGCAGCCGGACGTACCGCTCGGGTTCCCCGGCCGGCGCGATCGGCATC
The DNA here is from genome assembly GCF_042802415.1 of Streptomyces sp. NPDC057486. Classification (NCBI taxonomy): domain Bacteria; kingdom Bacillati; phylum Actinomycetota; class Actinomycetes; order Kitasatosporales; family Streptomycetaceae; genus Streptomyces; species Streptomyces sp. NPDC057486. The sequence goes on from NZ_JBHVEE010000045.1 coordinate 10,462, forward strand.
TGCGGACTGGGCCCAGAGTCCAGCACCAGGGCTCCGGCAGCTACTCCGTCCAACTCCGCGATGTACGGGGTGTTCTCGCTCATGTATCGCTCGACCCGCGCCACTCCGCCGGGCTTCTGCGAATACGGGGTCGTGCCCCACTGCTCGGTGTTGCCACGATCGTTCATCCAGACCACCGCGGCGTCGAGCATGTCCAAAATGGCCGGTGCGTCGCCAGGTGGTTTTGTTCACGAGTCGCGACGGCGGTTGTACACGGGTTTGGGAGTCGCCTGATTCCACGGTCGGATGATGTTCACGAGTTTTGAAGGCAGTTGGGTCCTTGCAGGGACAGCATCGAGGTGTTCCTGGTGAAAGGACCTGGTCATGCCGCGGATGTCGAAGGTCGAGCTGTACGCGGCGATCAGGCGTGACCATCGCAGCGGCAGACCCCCGCCTTTGCGCAGCCATCGTCGACCGGCTCACCTTCAACGGCACGATCATCGAAACCGGCACCGACTCCTATCGGCTCGCCTCCACCCGGGCCAAGGCCGCGGAACCTGCGAAGGCCGGCTGACACCCAACGCTTCCAGCCCGCTGGTTCTGCCGCCCTCACGGGCGGCAGAACCAGCTACTCAGGCGGCCAAAGTGCCCTGATGGAAGTACATCCGCCAGCCCGTTTCCGTCAGGCGCCACAACGAGCTCCGCCGAGCCCGACGGCCGTCGTGGTCGGTGAAGAACGTCAGATGGACGAGCCCCGGAGCAAGGACGACTCCGGTCATCTCGCTGACCTTGACCGGCGCCTCCGGAGTCACTGACCCGTCACTGGTCACGGAGAGTACCGAGTCCATGTTCCACCAGCGTCCAGAAGCCCCGATCTCGGTGAACTCCGGGTCCAGAAGCTCCAGGACACGGGACGAGGAAGCACGCACCTCGGGATCGAGTAGGCGCATCTCCCCATCGATAGCTGCTTGCACGGCCCGCTCATTCTCATCCGTCATGCGGAAACCCTACGGACGCCACTTCACACGGGACAGCGAAATGTTCACCCACCCCGCGATGGGACGGCGGTGACGTCAAAACTCGTGAACATCTCTCGGCGAGATGATCACCAACCGGCTCCGGAACTCATGGACAAGTGCCGCCGATTGACGTGAACGAAGCCAGCCAGGGTTGCCCGGTCTGATCCGTATGCCATGTGTGCTGTCGTTCATGGCAGAAGCTTAGGAGCCGTTGTCTATCCGGACTTCAGAGCTGCGGTGACATGGGAGAGTGGAAAGCCGGGACGCGGTGAGGGCGGTGATGATCTGCAGGGTTTTGTCGGTGGTGGTTCGGCAGTGTGATGTCAGTGCGTCAGGTACGAGGTTTCTTCTGTTCAGCGAAGCCGTGGTTGGCGCTGAGATTGCCCTTGAGCGGGAGAGGATCCCGGCGGCGACGGCCTGCGTCGGGCTGCTCGCAGACGCTGGTGCCTACGGCGGTCTCGCCACCACTCCAGCCGGTCGTGTGAGGTCTGCGGGAAGACGGCAGTGAGCGCAGCAAACCCGGTGGCAAACAGGGTGAGCGGCAGAGTCGCCCACCAGGGGGCGCCAGTGTGCGACAGCAGGACCGGTGAGGTGACGGCGGAAGCGGCCCCGACCAGGGGCAGGGCGCGGTGATGACGGTCGTCCACCTGGAGCCTCTTTTCCTCGGTGCGGGGCGGAGTCCCCTCCCGCGTGGATGCCCGTAAGGTCTAGAGGGATGTCGCGGAAACCGGATGCGTGGCCATCATGGGGCCGAGAGGAGGGTTTTCCGCAGGTGGGACGGGGTGCGCGCGAAAGACCAGCCGCATGCCGAAGACGCCAATCGTGAGGAAGATCTTCTGCCAGAAGGGGTGCCGGAGGCGCGGGCCGAGCAGGCCGCACCCGTCTACGCCCGCAGCGTCCGCGACAACGTCCTCGCACCGCTTACCACCCAGGAGCACGAACAGCTGACCGCCATCGGCGACAAGCCCCTGGCCCACCTGGACCCCGAGGCGTTGCCCGGCGCCGGAGAGCAGGAAGAACGACCATGACCGGCTACTCCTGCCCGTAGTCGTCCTTGTCCAGCTCATGCGCGTCCGGGCGCGCAGGGCGTCGGCGGGCGGGGCGGACGGTGTGAAGCTGTAGCGGCCGAGCAGGTTCAGGTTGCGATGCTTGAGCGGGGATGGCGTTCCATCAGACGTGCGAGTCTGGACCTCGTCGGCGAGCGTGGAACGCCGCACATCGTGATCACTTAGCCATCGAGACTGAATTGCTCGATGACCTGCTTCGCAACGTCTTCTGGCGAGAGGTGGGTGTTGTCGATCCGCAGGTAGTCCGTGCGGTCCTGGAACTCCGTAGTGGAGTTGAGCCGGTGTCTCTCGTCCATGGCCAGGAGCCGGCGCTGCGAGGCATCGAGGTCGCGTTTGGACGGCTTCTCGGCGAGCCGGGACGCGCCCGTGTTCCGCTGCAGCCTGGCTTCTTGGCTTGCTTTGAGCTCGAGGTAGAGAACTTGGCCGCCTCGCTCGCGGAACGGGAGGGCGTACTGCTCCAGCGCTTGCTGATCGTCTGGCTGGTCGAATGCCCACACGTAGGTGAAGATCAGGCCGGGCAGGTCGCTCGCGGCGACTTCTTCGATCAAGCTCTGCCGGAACCCGTCGACGAGGCGCATGAACGCCGGGCTGCCGAAGTCGAAGAAGCGAAGGACCGGTTCGATGGCCATGTGGTTGTGGAACAGGCGGAGCCCGGTGCGCGTGGCGATCTCGTGACCGACGGTCGCCTTGCCAACAGCAGGCGGCCCGACGATGTACAGGAGTGTCGGAGCAGTGGAAGAAGATCCTTCGGCCATTGCCCGAACCTAGACGGGACGTGGACTCCTTGGCCAGCGCTTTCCTGCTGAGCTCCCGCCCTTCCTGGTCAACAGTCTGCACTCGGTCAGGTCAGGCCGGGCCGCTGCTCATAAGGTGCACCGCTTACGGGACAGCCCTTAGTTTGCTCACCCCCCTGCTGACCCCGGGTTCGTAGCACCCAGGCCGTCTACTCCGCCCAGTGGTATCCGAGGTTGGCGAGGGCGGTGAGCTGTTGTTCGCTGAGCCGGTGGCGTCGGCTTTTCTGGTTGCTTAGCCAGACGCCCAGTCGGACCGTGGTGCCGTCGGGGAGTTCTTCGACGTGGGCTCTTCCGACGACGGTCTTCTCCTCGCGCTGGATGTATTGCTGGAGGGCCATGATGCCGCGTGTGAACGGGTCGGAGCCCTTCGTTGCCCCTGTCTTCGGAACGCTCCGCGCTGATGTCTTTTGGGCCCGTACAGCCGGTTTCATGCCCGTCTCGCCCAGGCGGTGTTGTTGCTCCGGGTTCAGGTGCGTCCAGTCCCGTACCTGCCGGGTGAGCCAGCGTCCGATGTCGTCCCCGCGGTGCGTCACCCCGGGCACGATCTCGTCGAGACCGGCACCGCCCGCGAGGAGCGCGCCCAGGCCGACCCAGTGGCGTTGCCAGTCAACGGTCCAGCCCAGTGCCCCGGGGTTCCAGTCGGGGTCTGCGACTTCGCACTTCGATGTCACCATGAGTTCTTATTCAACTGTCTTCAGTTTTCGCTGGCTGGAAGGCAGATCTGATGACATCACGCGAGAAGAGCTCGTGACATTAAATGAGAATGTCCAGAGCATTGAGGTGAGAAGTCCATAGGGATAGTACGCCTGATACTCCAGCTGTAGAACGTGATCAGTCGTCATGAGACGCTGCCCTTCGTGATCGCCAAGCTGCAGTGCGGGGTGTTGGACTGTGCCGATGTCGTTGAGCTGTCCCGGTTCTACCAGTCGCTTCTCGGCAGCATAGTGAACCAGCCGGATCCGCGGTGGTCGCTCGGCGACGGCTGGGCGATGCTTCACACCGACGGGCTCGTGCTGGCCTTCCAGCGGATGGAAGACCATCAGCCACCACGGTGGCCGGATCCGCTCGGCCCCTGCAGTTCCACCTCGACCTGGGTGTCAAGGACCTGGACCGAGCTCAGGAAGACGTCCTCAATCGGGGCGCCTCACTGCTCGATGAGGGGGATGGGACGCGGAGTTGGCGCATCTTCGCGGATCCGGCAGGTCACCCGTTCTGTCGCGTCCGGGACTGACAGGAGACACCACAAGGGTGCTGCCACTGTTGATCATCGTGAGTTGTGTGGACTAACGATGAGACGGTGGCCGCAGGCCACAGCATAGATCCCGCCCGATGGCGGGAGGCCTTCGAGGTGGCCATGAGTCGGATCGCAGGCCGGTTCAGCCGCTACGAACCCCGCCTGCGGGCTGGGCGGTTGGTGCTCGGCCTGCTGTCGGACCTGCCGCGCAAAAACTGCTGGACGATCGCGGAGTGGGCTGGGGAGGCCAGCCCGCACGGCATGCAGCATCTGCTGTGCCGGGCTTCCTGGGATGCCGACGCCGTCCGCGATGACGTGCGCGAATACGTCGTCGAGCACCTCCATGACGAGGCAGCGGTGCTGGTGGTCGACGAGACTGGCGATGTGAAGAAGGGTGTGCGTGCCGACAATCCCGTCACCTTATGCGACCTGCGCGTACTCGTGGATGAGGCCGCCAAGGCGGTCGCGCCGGATGACACGCGATGGGTCATCGGCGGCGGGTGGTTCGGGCGCATCGACACTGTCGGGGCAGCGCTGTCCGAGTGATCGGTGAGGCCGATGTTCGGTGTGATGGGTCGTGTACTCGTCGACGACGAGGCGCAAGTGCCGCTCTCCGGTGATCAGGGCGCGGTCGGTGGTCTCGCGGCGGCATGATCCGACCCAGCGCTCGGCGATCGCGTTCATCCGGGGTACGCCCGGCAGGATGGGCACCACGCGGGCGCCGACGGCGGTGAAGACCGCGTCGAAGCCCTCGGTGAAGTAGCCGGCGTTGTCGCGGATCAGGTACCGGATGCCGGTGGTGCGTGTGTGGTCCAGGTTCATCAGGAGGTTGCGGGCCTGCTGGATGGCCCATTCGGCGGTGACATGGCGGGTGACGCCGGCGATGTGCACTCGCCGAGTGCCGTGCTCGATGAAGAACAGGACGAACAGGCGCCGCAGGAAGACCGTGTCCACGTGGAAGACGTCGACGGCAAGGATCCCCTGGGCCTGGGCGGTGAGGAACTTCGCCCAGGAGCGGTCGGCACGCTGGGGCGCCGGATCCACCCCGGCCCGCTGCAGGATCTCCCAGACGGTGGAGGCGGCGACCTTCCAGCCCAGGTTGAGCAGTTCGCCGTGGATCCGGCGATACCCCCATCCGTCGTTCTCGCGGGCCAGGCGCAGTACCAGGGCACGCAGGGCCTCGGGCTTGGCAGGGCGGCCCGGCCCTCGGTGCGGGTAGGTCCACTTCTTCGCGACCAGCCTCGCGTGCCAGCGCAGCACGGTACGTGGGGTGACCAGCAGCTTCAGCGTCGAACGATGACGCTTGCTCAGCAGTCGGAGCAGGGCTGCGAGCACCGCTCGGTCCCCGCGGCTGAAGGCGGGCTTGGGACTGCTGCGCTGCAGGACGGCCAGCTGGTGCCGGAGCACCAGTATCTCGACATCCTTGACCGCGGAGGACCGCGCCAGCAGGCGCAGCCAGCCGAGCATCAGGCACGCGAATCGGTAGACCAGACGGAGCGTCATGACTCCCAAGCGTGCGCCGACGGAGTCACGAGCGCTTTCGACGTGATCACATCGTGACCCTCAAATCGCAGCTCAGCGTAGGTGACAGAATTGTCGGCACCCACAGGGCTCGTTCACCGCCATGCGCTGGGTGGAGGGGCTCATGGCCGGCACCCCCGACGGCGGCCGCGACCACGGCATGGACGCCCGTACCCGCACCTTCGTGACCCGCACTACGGAAAACCTCCTGCGCGCCTTCGCGGAGGGCCCCGCCGCACACCACCGTCCCGCACCGCGCGCGAACGTCGGCGAGTTGTACAGGAGGCGCGCGGTCTGAACGGCGACCAGCCGTTGAACGCGACGCGGGCCGGTCCCGAGGGACCGGCCCGCGCTGTTTTCACCGGAACTGGGTCACGAGACCTTCTTCAGCGTGAAGTTACCGGTGACGGTGCCCCCCTTCGCGAGCTTCACCGTGGTGGTCACTGGCTGGTAGCCGTCCTTGGACACGATCACCTTGACCGGGTTGAGGCGGCTGTCGAACCACAGGCCGTAGGTGCCGTCCTTGGTCGTCCGCAGGGTGTAGCTCGTCGTCGAGGCGTTGATCTGGATGGTCGCCCCGGCCAGCGGCGTGGTGCCGCCCTTGCCGTCCTCGCCGAGCACGGTGCCGGCGTACTTGCCCCAGTCCTTCGGCGGGTTGACGTGCATCTTCACGTCGACGTTGGAGCCCGAGTACGGGGTGTCGGTCTGGACGGACAGCGCCGCGGTGTAGTCGCCGGGCTGGGTGACCTCGGCGACCGTGGCGTCCAGGCTGACGGTGATCGTGGTGCTCTCCCCGGGCTGGAGCGTCACCTTGTCCTTGCTCGTGGACAGCCAGGAGACGTCCGAGGACTCGCCACCCTGGTCGTAGCCGGGCAGCGCCTCGACGGTGGTGACCGGCGGTACGCCGCTGCCGCCAGGGTTGCCGCCGATCTTGTAGAAGCCGGTGGCGCCACCCACGCGGTAGACGCTGGTGTTGGCGTTGGGCAGGGCGGACCAGCTGCCGGCAGCCGGGTCGAAGGCGAAGCCCTGGTTGGTGATGGCGGAGCTGTTGTTGACGACACCGCTGGAGATCACCAGCTTGCCGCTACCCACGCCGTACGCCGAGCCCCACAGGTCGGCAGGCATGTCGGCGATGGGCGACCAGCTGTTGGCGCCCGGGTCGTAGACGTAGGCGTGCTTGGTCGAGCTGCTGCCGCCGTTGCCACCGGCGCAGTAGAGCTTGCCACCGATACCGCCACAGGACTGCCAGGCGATCGGCTCCGGGTAGGAAGCGAGCTGGGACCAGCTGTCGGACGACGGGTCGTAGACCGTGACGTCCGTGGTGCCGCAGGTGCTGGTGCAGCCGCCGACGACGTACAGCTTGCCGCCGAGCACGGCGCTGCCCGAACCGGCGTACGGCTTGGGCGAGGACGCCTTGGTGGACCAGCTGTTCGAGGCCGGGTCGTAGACCTCCAGCTTGGCGTCGGGGTCACCGCTGGCACCCCAGCCGCCGACCACGTACAGCTTGCCGCCGATGAAGCCGTGGGCCGGGTTGCCCTCACGGGTGTCGGCCGCGGAGGCCAGCTTGGTCCAAGTGCCGGCGCCGGGGTCGAGGGCGTACAGCGCGTTGCTGTCCGCGCTGCCGGTGTAGCCGAAGCCGGAGTAGACCTTGCCGTCGTAGACGGCACCGATGTTGTCCTGCACCGCGCCCGGCAGGTTGGCCACCGGCTGCCAGGCGTCACCCGCCGCGTTGGCGGCCGGAGCCGCATCCGCGGTCTTGCCCTTGCCGAGGGCGAGCGGGGAGTAGTCACCCTCCACCAGGTTGAGCGGCGCGCCGCCGCTGACCTGCTGTGTGAACCCGCCCGGCTGCTCGCCCAGGGTGAGGCTGGCGGGCGCCCCGCCGGTGTTCTTCACCGTCAGGTCCTGGGTGCCCTTCGTGCCCCAGCCGACGGTCTTGTCGACCGAGCCGGGGGTGAACGCCAGCTTGCCGGCCGTCAGGCTGAAGTCCGCCTTGTTGGTGGCGTCCGCCGCCACGTTCACCGTCTTGTCCACGGCGCCGTACTTCGACTTGGAGGCGGTGAACTTGTGGCTGCCGGTCTTGGACGTGAACATCCAGTAGAAGCTGCCGCCGAGCGCCGGGTCGTCCGGGGTGGCCGCGGTGGTGGCCTTGTCCTGCGCGGAGTCGGTGTTGACGACCGTGGCACCGACGACACCGTCGCCGGTGTTGGCGTCCTTCACCGTACCGGCCACCAGACCACCGTTGACCGGCTCGTAGGACCGCTTGCCCACGAACACGTTGTCGAGCTCCCACCAGTAGCCGTAGCTACCCGTGAAGTGGAACCGCAGCTGCACGCCGGGCTTCCCGGCGTAGTCGGTCAGCGGAACCTCGACGTGGGCCGGGCCGGTCAGGGTGGTGGTGCGGTTCCAGACGTTGGTCCAGGTCGCACCGCCGTCGGTGGTGACGTCGATGTTGCCGGTCTGGTTGCTGAAGCTCTTGTAGTCGGTGTCGAACTCCAGCTGCGGGCTGTTGTTACCGGTCAGGTCGAAGACCGGGGTGATCAGCGAGCTGTCCTGCTTCTTACCACTGCCGATCTTGTCACTGTCGACCATGGCGAAGGCGCCGGAGCCACCGGTCTTGTTGCCCCGGTTACCGATGTCGGTGAAGGACCAGCCGCCGGTGGTGCCGTCGGCATTGACGATGCTCCAGCCCGCGGGGGCGTCGGTGGTGGAGTCGAAGGGCTCGGTCGGGCCGGACCGCTTGACCTCATAACCGGGCGCCTTGGCCGCCTGGGCGTCCGCCGGGACCGAGACGTTCACGGTCTGCGCCGCGTCATCCACGGTCACTTGCTTGGTGACGGCCTTGTAGCCGGGGTACACGGACGTGAAGTTCAGGGTGTAGTCGCTGCCCTCGGGCAGGTCGACGCTGTACTCGCCGGTGAACGGGTCGGTGAAGACCGGGGCGCCGGGCACGTCGTTGATGGTGATCTTCGTGTAGAGCGGCCAGCCGTGGCCTGAGCCATCGGTCACCTTACCGGTGACGGTCTGGTGGGGCACCGCGTCCAGCGCGAAGTTGGTCGTGACGGTACCGTCCGCGTCGACGACGACGCCGCGGACCTTCTTGGCCTTGTACCCGTAGCCGTACGCCGCCATGTCATACGTACCGGGCGGGATCGTCAGGGTGTAGTGACCCTGGGCGTCGGTGGTCGCCCGGTAGTCACCGGCCACGACGGAGGCGCCGGCGAGCGCCTTACCGGAGCTGTCGGTGACGGCGCCGGTAACCTCGCCGTGCGAGCCGATGGCCGCGGTTGCTGCGGTGCCCTGAGTGACTGCCGTGGCGCTGGTCGCCTGGGCGACGGGGAAACCCAGGACGGCGATGGCCGTCGCGGTCAACGCAGCCAACCGTGCGGAGTTCTTCCGCGCGGCCGGTCTGGAATACCTAGAAGTGCGCAATGTGTGACTCCCATGCTGCTGAGCTGGGGTCGACCCGTGCGCTGGTTCTCGGTCGACAGTGGATGGATTCATCCACCGAGATAACTAATGCATCATGGGCATGTCCTCGACAAGAGGGCCGTGCGTGGCAAATGCATGACCTGAACCCGCCAACGCGACCGGAACCACCACAACCTGGTAGGCCGTACCCACAAGCGGCGGAGACCATTCACGCTCTCCTGGTGCAAGAAGTGCCGTCGTGGTCAGCGCGCGGCGGCGCTACCGCGGCCGGGTCTGGGTGACGCGCCACAGACGGCGGGGAAGTCCGCCCTCCACGAAGGCGTGGACCTCGTTCGATTCCCAGCCGTCGGCGAGGGCGTCGACGAGATCCCGGGCGAAGAAGTGCACCGCGAAGCCACCGCTCTCCCAGATGCCGTCGCCGTGCCCGGTTCCGGCGCCGAAGTGGGCGTCGCCGGTGTGCCGCACGGTGTAGACGAACATGCCACCGGGTCGCAGGACCCGGCGCACCTCGTCGACCAGTGCGTGGATCTCCTCGGTGGACAGGGCCATGCAGAGCAGCATGTGGGCGAAGACCGCGTCCACGGAGGCGTCGGGCAGCGGCAGCGGCTCCCGCACGTCATGCACCGTGGTAGTCACCCGTCCCCGGATCCCCTGGGCGCGGGCGGCACCCCGCAACTGCGCCAGGCCGATCGGGCTGAAGTCGACGGCCCGGACGGCGAAGCCCTCGCGCGCGAAGTACAGGGCGTCGCGGCCATGCCCGGCGCCCAGGTCCAGGACGTCCGCGGCCCCGGCCGAGCGGAACACCTGTGCGGCGTGGACGGCCGGGTCGGAGGGAGCGTCACCGTACATGCCGGGATGGGCGGCGTAGGTGTCCTGCCAGTGGCGCCGCTGCCCCTCGGCCAGCTTCCCGTCGTCTTCGGCCATGATCACTTCGCTCCCATCGAGCTCTGTGATCAGCATAGGGTCCGGGATGCCGCCCCCGCCGTCCGCTCTTCCGCCGGGCGCCCGGCACCCCGGGACGGGCGGCGGCGCCGCTGTCCCGCCCAGGGGCCCGGCGGCGCGGGCCGGGCGCCCGCGGCTGACCAACCCTCAGCAGATCCTCGGCAGTTGCTCCCCGATCGGCAGGTCGACCACCCGTGTGCCGCCCAGGCCGGTGCGAGCCACCACCATGCCCGGATGGTCCGCCACCACCTCTCCGATGACCCTCGCCTCCGTACCCAGCGGGTGTACCCGCATCGCGTCCAGGACGGCGTCGACGTGCTCGCGCGGTACGAACGTCACCAGCTTGCCCTCGTTGGCGACGTACAGGGGGTCCAGACCCAGCACGGCGTACCGGGCCGGCCATATCCCCGGCTCGCTCTCCATCCCGATGGAGGAGCTGGTCGAGCGGATCAACGAACTGCCCGAGGACACCGAGATCGTCGTGTACTGCCGTGGCGAGTACTGCGTCCTCGCCTACGACGCGGTGCGCCTGCTGACCGACCGCGGTCGACGCGCGATCCGTCTCGACGACGGCATGCTCGAATGGCGCCTGGCCGAGCTGCCCGTGGACGTCGGAGAGCTGGCATGAGCGGCGGCCCCACCGCCACGCAGCGACCGGTGTGCCGCTGAGACGATGCCGCCGACCGGGCCGACGTTCCGTGCCGGGCGCCGGTCACCGTACGGTGCTGCCTGACGACTCGTCGCCCGCGAGGTCTATCGCGCCCTGACCACCGCACCAACGGAACGAATCACACAGACCGATCTCGCGCCGGCGGCTTGACAGTCAGAGGAACGTCCCCGCACCGCCCGTAGTCCGGCCACCCGCCCCGCGCAGGACGGCCGGGCCCCCACCCGACGGCCACGGCCACCCAGCGAAGGAACACCGTGACGAGCACCGCCCCCGCAACAGCCGGCCTATCGGCCCATCCGCAGGCCCAGCGCCGTACCCTGACCGAGCGGGCTCGGCCAGATCGCGGCCGCCGCACCCGGCGAGGGCTCGACGGTCGCGAAGAACGCCCGCAAGGCGGTCGAGCTTGCGGAGGTAGTTGAAGGCCTTGTTCTCCGGGTCGCCGAAGGCGATGAAGGAGAAGAAGACGGCCGCGTGGTCCTTCGCGGCGGCCGTGAGCGCCTGGGTGGCGGGCGTCTTCGTGTCCGGGGCGCCGTCCGTCTGGAAGATCACCAGGGCGGGCAGGACGGGATCCGAGGACTTCTCGTGGTGGGTGACGACCGCTTCCACCGCCGCGTGGTAGCTGGTGCGGCCCATGCGGCCGAGGGCCGAGTGGAGGCCGTCGATCTTGCTCTCGTGCTCGGTGAGGGTGAGCTCGCCGATGCCGTCCAGCTCGGTGGAGAAGAAGACGACGTGGACCGTGGCCTCGGGGGGCGCCATGGCCGGCCTGCTGCTCGGCCGCACGGCCCCCGGCTTCGCCCGCCCGCTCGCCGTCCTGCCGACCCTCACCTCACTCGTACCGGCGGTGCTGGTCGCCGCACGCCAGGGCGGTGGCCGGGTCATCGACACGGCCACCGAGCTCACGCCCACCGGCTCGGTCCCCATCGAACTCGCCCTGCAGATCGACGGCCTCGCCGCCCTCGTCGCCATCCTGGTCGGCGTCGTCGCCACCTGCGTGCAGATCTACTCGACGGGCTATCTCCGCGACGACCCGCGCTACCCCTCGTACGCCGCTCTCGTCTTCCGGCTGGGGGAGCTGCGGACCGCCGCGAGCCGCGAGGCGCTGGAGACCTCCCGGCGAACCCGCTTCTACACGCTGTACCTGCGCACGGTGTTCTTCCCGGTGGTGGAGGCGTCGTACGCCCTGCCCGTGGCGGGGGTGCTGCTGATCGGCGGGGTGCTGCACGCGCACGGGACGGTGAGTCTGGGCGCGGTGGTGGCGTTGTATCTGCGCCAGTTCAGCCAGCCGCTCGACGAGATCCTGGTGCGGGTCGAGCAACTGCAGAGCAGCGGCGCCTCCTTCGCCCGGGTGGAGGGGCTCGCCCGGCTCCCCCGTTCGGTGCCGGAGGGCGAGGGTCCCGCTCCGGCGGACGACCGGATCGATGTGACCGGGGTGCGCTACGCCTACGACCGCGGAGGCGAGGTGCTGCGCGGGGTGGACCTGACCGTGCGGCCCGGGGAGCGACTGGCGGTGGTGGGCCCCTCCGGCGCCGGAAAGACGACGCTGAGCAGGCTGCTGGCGGGCATCGACGCGCCGACCTCGGGTTCGGTGACCGTGGGCGGGGTGCCGGTGGCCGGTCTCGCACCGGAGCGGCCGCGCCGTCAGGTCGTCCTGGTCACCCAGGAGCACCATGTCTTCCTGGGCACGGTACGCGACAATCTGTGGGTCGCCGAGCCGTCCGCCACGGACGAGGAGCCGTGGGCGGCCCTCACCGCCGTCGGCGCCGACGACTGGGTGCGCGAGCTGCCCGAGGGTCTGGACACCGCGCTGGGCGAGGGCGGCCACCGTACGGACGGCTCCCCAGGCCCAGCAACTGGCCCTGGCCCGGATGGTTCTGGCCGATCCGCACACCCTGATCCTCGACGAGGCGACGGCCCTCCTCGACCCGACTACCGCCCGCCGCACCGAACGCGCACTGACCGCCGTGCTGGAGGGCCGTACCGTCATCGCCATCGCGCACCGCCTGCACACCGCGCACGACGCTGACCGTGTGGCGGTGATGGAGGACGGCCGACTGACCGAGGTCGGGCCGCGCGACAACCTGGTGGCGGCGGACGGGGCGGACGCGGCGCTGTGGCGCTCGTGGCACGGATGACGGACCGGCGGCGCCGACCCACTTCGGTGAACGGTTCGTACAGCGAACATGACCATCCGACCAACGACCGATTCCAGCCAAGTTCTTGATGCGCACCTGACAGTTCACGCGTTCTCCTGTCAGGCTTCCCAAGGTCACTCCACAGCAGCCCCGCTGTGCCACCGCTGTGTCGTGGCTCATCACCTTCGTGCATCTGGTTCCGCGTTCCGCCTTGTTCTGCCCGGACGGTCACCCGCCGTCCGGCCCCCCTTGGCCGCGCGATCCGCGGCCACGCAGAAGGAGACAGTGTTGAGACGCAGTTCCTCTCGCAGACCCACCGCCCACGCCCCCTCCCGTCGTGCCGCGGTGGTCGCCCTCGTCGGCGTCTCCGCCCTGCTGGCCGCCGCCGTCCAGGCGGGCACCGCGGGCGCCGCCCCGGCCGGGCCCGCCCCGTCGAAGATCAACCCCGCCCACACGGCCGTGAAGCTCTCCCCCTCGCAGCGCGCCGAACTGATCCGCACCGCCGACGCGGCGAAGGCCGACACCGCCCGCGACATCGGCCTCGGCGCGCAGGAGAAGCTGGTCGTCAGGGACGTCGTCAAGGACGGCGACGGGACCGTCCACACGCGCTACGAGCGCACGTACGCCGGACTCCCCGTCCTCGGCGGCGACATGATCGTCGACACTACTTCGGCCGGGAAGACCAAGCAGGTCATCAGGGGCTCCAAGGCCACCATCAAGGTTGCCTCGCTCGCACCCTCGATCGCCGCCTCGAAGGCGGAACAGCAGGCGCTGGCCGCCGCCAAGGACGCGGGTTCGACGCGGACCGATGCCGACGGCGCCCCCCGCAAGGTGATCTGGGCGGCGAGCGGCACGCCGGTTCTCGCGTACGAGACGGTGGTCGGCGGCCTCCAGGACGACGGCACCCCCAACCAGCTGCATGTCATCACCGACGCCTCCACCGGCAAGGAGCTCTACCGCTACCAGGGCATCCAGACCGGCACCGGCAACACCCGGTACAGCGGGCAGGTCCCCCTGACCACCACGCAGTCGGGGTCGACGTACACGATGACCGACGGCGCGCGCGGCGGCCACAAGACGTACAACCTCAACCACGGCTCGTCCGGAACCGGCACGCTGTTCTCGCAGACGAACGACACCTGGGGCGACGGCACCAACACGAACGCCGCCACCGCGGGCGCGGACGCGCACTACGGCGCCGCCGAGACCTGGGACTTCTACAAGAACACCTTCGGTCGCAGCGGCATCCGCAATGACGGCGTGGGCGCCTACTCCCGCACCCACTACGGCAACAACTACGTCAACGCCTTCTGGGACGACAGCTGCTTCTGCATGACCTACGGCGACGGCTCGGCCAACAACAACCCGCTGACCTCGATGGACGTCGCCGGCCACGAGATGAGCCACGGTGTCACCTCCGCCACCGCGAACCTCACCTACAGCGGCGAGTCCGGCGGGTTGAACGAGGCCACGTCCGACATCTTCGGCACCGGCATGGAGTTCTACGCCAACAACGCCTCGGACCCCGGTGACTACCTCATCGGCGAGAAGATCAACATCAACGGCAACGGCACCCCGCTGCGCTACATGGACAAGCCCAGCAAGGACGGCGCCTCCCTCGACTACTGGACCTCCACCGCCGGAAACAAGGACGTGCACTACTCGTCCGGTATCGCCAACCACTTCTTCTACCTGCTCAGCGAGGGCAGCGGCGCCAAGGTCATCGACGGCGTCAGCTACGACTCGCCCACGGTGGACGGGCTTCCGGTCACCGGCATTGGCCGGGCCAAGGCGCTGCAGATCTGGTACCGGGCGCTGACCACCAAGTGGACCGCCTCCACCAACTACGCCGCGGCCCGCACCGGCACGCTCGCGGCGGCGGGTGAGCTGTACGGCACCTCCAGCCCCGAGTACAACGCGGTGATGGACGCCTGGGCGGCGGTCGCGGTCGGCTCGCGCTCCGGTGGCGGCGGCAACCCCGGCGGCACCGTGTTCGAGAACCAGTCCAACGTGTCGATCCCGGACGCCGGCCCGGCGGTCACCTCGCCGATCACCGTCTCCGGGGTGAGCGGCAACGCCCCGTCGAACCTTCAGGTCACGGTCGACATCGTGCACACCTGGCGAGGTGACCTCCGGATCGACCTGGTCGCCCCGAACGGGACGTCGTACCGCTTGAAGAACAACAGCATCTCCGACTCGGCGGCCGACGTGCACCAGACCTACTCGGTCAACGCGTCCTCCGCCCCGGCCAACGGCACCTGGCAGCTGAAGGTCCAGGACCTGTACGCCGGTGACACCGGGTACATCGATGGCTGGAAGTTGACCTTCCCGTAAAACCCTCCGCTAGGTCACTCGAACCTCGAGGACAGGGCGCCGTTCCGGAGATTGCGCATCCGGAAGGGCGCCCGTTCATTGCGCCGAAACACAGATCAGGCAGACGACTTTCGGCCAACATCACCTCGGGATCCTGACATGTACGCGACCTTTATGCCACGCTTCCACCGCACGGATCACCCGCACCGCAACTCACATCTTCCGCACGGCCCCCCATTCGTGCGGTCGCCCCGGCGCCGCCACCGGCAAGAAGCTCCACGAGTACCAGGGCATCGAGACCGGCACCGGCAAGACCCTCTACTCCGGCACGGTCACCGTCGGCTCGTACCTGTCGGGCTCGACGTTGCGCTTGCCGGAAACCCCATCCATGCTGCTCACGCTGCATGTTGGTACTCATTCAGGATGCCGCCGAGCCGTTCGCGTCGGCGTATGTCGAGGCGGGCTATCTCGTCCGGATCGGTGATCGGTGTGGGCAAGGGGCGTAGCGGCCGAGTGTTGGCGATGCCCTGGTGTGGGCGGTGGGAGTTGTAGAACTGCTCGAACTCGCGCAGGGCATGCAGCAGATGGCGCTGGTTCCAGATCAAGGTGCGGTCCAGGAGCTCGCGTCGGCAGGTCTGCACCCATCTTTCCATGATCGAGTTCATCCTCGGCGTCCGGACAGCGCTGAGCACGGCCTCGATCCCCGCGTCCTTGAGGATCGCGTCGAACAGGGCCGGGAACTTGCCGTCCCTGTCCCGGATCAGGAACCGGGCCCGGCAGCCGGCGTCCTCGAGGTCCATGACGAGATTCTTCGCGGCTTGCGCCACCCAGGAGGCGGTCGGGTGCGCGGTGGCGCCCAGGATCCGGATCCGTCGGTTGGTGTGCTCGATAACGGCGAAGACGTACAGCCGCGCCCCGGACAGGTTGACCGTCTCGAAAAAGTCGCATGCGAGCAGGGCGTCTGCCTGTGAGCACAGGAAGTCGGCCCAGGTGCTGGAGGAGCGCTGGGGCGCGGGATCGATCCCGGCCTCCTTCAAGATCTCCCAGACGGTGGACGCGGCCACCTTCACCCCCAGTACGAGCAGCTCGCCATGCACCCTCCTGTAGCCCCAACTGGGGTTCTCGTTCGCCAGGCGCAATACCAGGGCCCGGATGGAGTGCACGGCCCGCGGTCGTCCTGAGCGCTTGGGTCGGGAGGCGGCGCCGTGGCGGCGTGCGAGAAGGTCGCGATGCCAGCGCAGTAGCGTGTCCGGGCGTACCAGCAGCCGCACTCTGCGGAGCACATCCCTCGGGAGTCGGTGCAGTAGCGCCGCCAGGAATGCCCGATCGCTCAGGGTGAACCGCACCCTCTTCTCGCCCAGTTGGCGTTCCAGGACCGTGACCTGATGGCGCAGGGCAAGGATCTCCGCGTCCTTCTCTCGATCGCTCATCGGTACCAGGCGCAGCATGGCGAACGCGTTCGCCATGCCCAGGTAAGCCAGTCGAAGCAGCATGGTCGATCATCATGCCGTGGTGATCGACAACCACGCGAGGGCACTGGCTCAAGCGACCGCCGTGGACATCGCCTACACCGTGCACACCGGCTCCCACCAGCGCGGATGAGTTTTCGGCAGGCGCAGGTCCAGGAACTGCGCCCGGTCTCCAGCGCGCAGATCACCGAGTAGGGCCAGCCGGGAACGGGAATGTGCTGGTCCTTGCCCCGGCCGTAGGTGTGGCACAGGATCCGCTGCGGTGAGGTGTGCGCGCTGGGCCGCAGCCAGCAGGTGATGTCGGCCGCCAGTACCAGCCGACCGTCCGCCGCCCGCGGCAACGGGATCGCGGCCAGGGCTCGCCGGAGCCGGGCGACCTCGAGGCGGCCTGCGGCCAAGGCGTCGTAGAGGCCACCGTGTCCGCGACGGTGTTCGCCCACCAGCGACAGCTCCACCAGTGACCGGACCGGGCCATCCGCACACAACACGGCATCCGCAAGCTCGAACAACGCATCCGCACGCCGGGTCAGGCAGGAGTAGAAATCGCCCCGGAAGCGTGACAGTTCCGCAAACGGATCCTGCCGGACAGCGTGATGTAACAGACTCATCCCCACGGCCTTCGTGCTGAGCTTGTGTGTTCCTTGGTCGGATCACATGCTCGGCCGAAGGCCGCCCTCGTGTAAGGCGGTTGCCAGTCCGAGTGATCAAGTACGAGGAGCCGTTCGACCTCCGAGGTTAAAGATCAAGCTATGGGCTGTCCCGTAATCCCTGGCGGGCGCACGACGCCGGCTACGGCACCTCGCTGCGTTGTCGGAACGCCCGAATACACCCAGTATGAGGACGGTCCTCCGCCTTGCGATGCACCGCATCCGACGCCGCGCGCTGATCCACCAGGGATTACGGGACAGCCCTGAGCTAGTCGACGCGGGCCTGGCTGGCCAGCAGTTCGGACCGGACGAGTTCCAGGAGGCGACCCGTCCAGTTCCGGCCCCGGCCTCCGTTGTCGCCCCAGAAATCCGAGTCCGCGTCGTCGTAGAGCAAGGACGCGTCACCCGTGGCCGTAAGGACCGTGGCGAGGTCGGAGTGCTGCTCGTACTTGGCGCGCAGCAATCGGGCCATGACTGCCGTGCGGATCCGCTCCCAGCCCTCCCGTCGCGTCGCCCTGGCCGCAAGTGTGTGGGCCTTCGCCCCCGTCGCCGCGGTGACGACCGAGATGCGCGCCTCCGGTTCGGCGACGGACTGGGCCCAGTAGGCGTGCGCCACCGACGGATAGGTGACGTCGTCCAGGGTGATGGGTGCGGGGTAGTCATTACGCAGGCACCGCTTGTCCGGGTGCTCGAGCGCGCGCTGCGGATACGAGTGGTACAGCTTCACCGCGGGGGCGAAGGAGTTCACCACCCCGTCCGCCGGCACCCGCGAAGGTGCCTCGGCCAGCCGTCGGCGCCGCTCCTCGAAGTACGCGACGGCCTCGTCGTACTCCTCCTGCGAAACCCTTTCGTCGGCCCGGCAGGGGAAACGACCGCCCGGCCCCGTCACCAGGACCTGCAGGGGGCGGTCCTTGCGGTCCATGTCGCCGAGAGCGTAGTGACGCACGGTCTCGGGGATGGCCAGATAGGCGGCCCTGGCCGCGGACCGGTTCTCCTCCGTACGCTCGGTGAGGAACATTTCCACGGCGGCCAGGCAACGACGGGTCGAATCGGGGCGACCGTTCAGCTCGTCGACGGTGTCGCGGACTTCGGCGAGCAGCAGCTCCGGGGTCAGCCAGGTGTCCGGCTCACCGAAGGTCCACGAAGCCAGGTGGTGCGCGGACGCCGATCCGCCGTCGGGAAGGCTGGTGGCCACCCACCCGCTGCGGAGCTTCTTCTCGAACTCGTCGAGCGTGACCAGTTCCCAGCAGTCGACGAGACCGTCGGCGTAGATGAAGAGGTCGGTGAGGAAGTAGGTGCCGCCGTTGTATATGAACGCGTGGCGCCAGGTTCCGGGGATACGGACGCCGTCCGCCATGCGATGGGTGATCCGATTGCCGATCATCCCGTGATGATGCCCGACGGGCCTGTCGGGAAGCACGCCGATTAATCCGTTGCCGCAGATCAGAGGCTCCACAACCTCAACCCACCCCATGTCAGCCGTACGACACCACCTAACAAAGCACTACTAATGCTGAGTTCCTCAAAGGCGGTACGTATAGCGGCGGCGTAGGTGTCGGGCTGGCGGGACGGGTTTGCCCCAGATCCAGGGTCTGGCTCGGGCGTTGAGCTGGGCTGTTGCGAGTTCGGTGGCCTGGGCGATCTCGTCGGGCCCAGCGAAGGTCTGGCCGGCAAGAGCGGCCTTGCGGAAGATCCGCCACCAGCCTTCCTGGAGGTTGAGCCAGCATGCTCCGACGGGTATGAAGACGTGCCGGATGCGGGGGTGGTCCTCGAGCCAGGCCCGGATGGACAGGCTGTTGTGTGAGGACAGGTTGTCTGTGATCACGTAGATGTCGCCAACTGGGTTCGCTTGCTCCAGCATCTGTAAGAACTGCTGGTAGAAGACGCGGACGTCATCTGCTTTGGATCTCCCACCGTGATTACGCCCTAGCAGCCTGATGTCCCGGAAGGGAACGGTCGCAACCGACGCACGTCATGCCACCACGTTCTGCCGGATCTCCTGCTCCGCCCAGATGATCTTGCCGTCCGTGGTGTAGCGCGTACCCCAGCGTCGCGACAGCTGCGCCACGAGGAAAAGGCCACGCCCGCCCTCGTCCAGGGTACGTGCATGCCGCAGCCGTGGTGAGACGCTGCTCGAGTCGAAGACCTCGCAGGTCAGGACGGACTCGCGGATCAGTCGCAGGCGGATGGGACCCGAGGCGTAGCGGATGGCGTTGGTGACCAGCTCGCTCACCAGGAGTTCCGTGGTGAACACCAAGTCACTCAGGCCCCAGGCTTCGAGACACCGCCCCGCCATGGCGCGCGCGCCGGACACGGCAGCCGGGTCGGAGGGCAGATCCCATGAAGTCACCCGGTCCGCGCCGAGCCCGTGGATGCGTGCAATCAGCAGGGCCACGTCATCGTCCCGCCCCTCGGTGTCCGGCCTGTCCAGCAGCTCACCGCACATGTCCTCCAACGGCCGGTCAGGGCTCGCCAGGGCCGCGCACAGCCGTGCCAGACCGACGTCCGGATCCTGGCCGCGGACCTCGAACAAGCCGTCGGTGTACAGAGCGAGCAGGGTTCCCTCCGCCAGCTCGATCTCTGAGGACTCGAACGGCAGACCTCCCAGACCGAGCGGCGGACCCGCAGGGAGATCGGGGAGGACCACCGGCCCGTCAGGACCGACGACGGCGGGTGGCGGATGACCGGCCCGCGCCATGACACACGTGAGGGCCACCGGATCGTAGACCACGTACAGGCAGGTCGCACCGAGTTCCGACGGCGCTTGTCCGTGGTCCTCCGGGGATTCCTCGGCGATGAGCCCCAGCATCAGATCGTCGAGGTGGGCCAGGATCTCCTCGGGCGCCAGGTCGAGATTGGCAAGGGTGCGCACGGCGGTGCGCAGTCGGCCCATCGACGCCGCTGCGTTGATGCCGTGTCCGACCACATCACCGATCACCAGGGCGACCCGTGCCCCGGAGAGCGGGATGACGTCGAACCAGTCGCCGCCCACACCTCCGCCTGAGGGCAGATACCGCGTCGCCACCTCGACCGTCACCTGCGCCGCGATCCGGCGTGGCAGCAGGAAGCGTTGCAATGCCAGCGCGGTATTGCGTTCCCTGGTGAACTGGCGGGCGTTCTCCACACCGAGCGCAGCCCGTCCGACGATCTCGTCGACCACAAGGAGGTCGTCGTCGTCGAACGCCTCGCGCGGCGCACGACGGAGCAGGGTCGTCATCCCCACCACACTGCCGCGTGCCCTGACCGGGACCAGCATCAGCGCACACGGGCTGAGGATCGGTGCGGCCGTTCCGAGCAGCGCATCGGTGGCGATCCAGCCTGCGCACCCCTGCGCGGGCACGGCTTCTCTGCGAGGGGTCCCGTCGGACAGGCACTGCGCGCCCGGTGAACCCAGCGGGAACTGCACCAGACGCCCGACTGCCGCGATCCCCTCCGGCCCGTCGCCGTCGGTGCCCCTGCGCGCGACCCGCCGCAGCCGTTCGACGCCGGACAACGCTCCGTCAGGGGACTCGCCTTGCAGCACGCAGTCGAAGATGTCCACGGTGATCAGATCGGCCAGGTCCGGAACACACACCTCTGCCAGGCCCTCTGCGAGGCTGAAGACGTCGAGGGTCCTGGCCGTCCACGCTCCTGCCCTGCTCAGCAGTGCGAGATACTCCCGGGCACGCCATCGGTCGGTGACGTCGAGAACCATGTAGCAGACCCCCCGCACCGCGCCCGAGTCGTCCTCCAGCCGGAAGAACGACGTGGAGTAGGCGTGTTCGCGGTCGGGTTCGGCTCGCGTACGGCCGTGGTACTCGACGTCGACGGCGGGCCGCCCGGTCTCCAGCACCTCCCGCAGGACCGACTCGATGGCGAGCGCGTCGAGCCGTGGCAGCACATCGCCCAGACGCTTGCCCAGGCGTTCCTCGCGGCTCACGCCGCCGAGCTGCTCCAGGGCATCGTTGATCCAGACGTAGCGCAGGTCGGTGTCCATGAAGGCCATGCCGATCGGAGACCGGGCCAGGAACTGTGCCACCAGAGAGTGGCCAGACTGCCACTCTCCGCTCCCGAAGGTGCGGTCTCCCCAAGAGTCGGAGGACATGGCGGACGGGTCCTGTCCCTGGCCTTGGTCGCTGGTTTTCATCGCTGCCTCGCCATGGCCGCTCGTGGCTGATGAGGCTGTCCTCTCCAGCATGGCACCGCGAGCGAGCCTCGGCGTGGGTGCGCCGGGTACGAGTCGTCCGTGCCGGTTACGGGCGTACGCCGGCCGCCTCATGGCGGGTCCCGGCGCCGGAATGGGCCGGGGCTCATCCCCTCTCCGTACAGGCGCATATCCCTCTTCGTTCGAAGAGGCCGGAGAGGCTCATGCCGACGACTTCGTCGTACTCGTGCACGGCACGAGGGAAGAGGCTGTTGCGCTGAAGGCGGAGGATGCGATGGCGTCCGGTGGTGACCAGCTGGGCGGCCGCAACTGCGGTGTGGACATCATCGATGAGGTCCTGCTGCGCCTCGGTGAGGGTGCACAGAAAGTATGGTGCCCCGCTGACGGAAAAACTCTGACTGTCGCAGACGGCCAGGTTGCCGAAGATGTCCTGCGGGCCGCCCAGGGCGGTCACGACACCTGTGGCGATGGGGTTCGGCGGATGCGCGCCAGCAGCATGGCGCGCGTCATCAGGCCGTTGTGGAAGGTGGTGGCGCTGTTGAAGCCGGCCATCAAGCTGCCATTGGTGTGGGCGTTGCTGGTGTAGGCGTTGCTGGTGTAGGCGTAGATCAGCTCGGTGAGGCCGTGCGGCCCTGGGTTACCCATGTCGGCTGCCCCGTCCTGGGGCAGTGCGATGGCGATCGCCGTGCAGGCCAGGATCACCGTGGGCGCGACCAGCGCGTAGAGGACGACGTAGCGCATCTCGGCGACGCCGAGTCGCTTGCGCAGGTACTCCGGGGTGCGCCGACCATGAGGCCGCCGATGAAGACGGCGATCATGACGGCCATCAGCAGTCCGTACAAGAGATCGTGCTGATGCTGCTGATCCCGATCGCCCGCATCCGCACCTACGGCCGGATGATCGGCAGCCTGAAGCAGGCTTGGACCGCTGCTGGCGTTGAAGAAGCCGCCGCCGTCACCGGAGAAGAGCGTCGCTGGCCCCGCACTCCGGCGGCTACGGTCAGCAATTTCTGGGTCGGCCTGATCTACACCGTCTTCGGGCGACCACGGCAAGCGGCACGAGCACGCGCTGGTCACTTGGTCACGGCGGCATGCCTGGTCCGGCACAGCACCGAAGGGCTCGGCACCACGAAGTGGCCGGTGCTGGTCTCGGGGACGGCGGAATATGCAGCCCGATCAAGAGGGCGATGCCCCGGGCTGCGGTCGACAACTGGGGCAGCCAAGCGGTCAGTCGACTCATAGTCAGACCCTCTGCTCAGATCCCCGGAATGAACCGGGCAAAGGCGGTGTCAATCACTTTGATCGCGAGGAACGGCACGGTGATCCCGCCCAAGCCGTAGATCCAAAGGTGACGGATGAGCAGAGCAGAGGCGCTGGTTCGCCGGTAGCGCACGCCGCGCAGGGCGAGCGGAATCAGGGCGACGGTGATCGTCGCGTTGTAGATGACGGCGAACAGGGCCGCGGACATCGACTGGTGATCGCCCTGGCCGTGGCCGTCGGCGCGGCCATCCAGGTGTACCGGATCGGTGACTCGGGTGCGAAGGCGGCCTGGCAGGGCCGTTTCTCAACGAGCCGGTCCGGCGCCGAGCGGTGACGCGGCAGCAGCCACGCCAGAGGCAGTCCGGCCAGCCCGTCGTGCCTGGGCCTCCCCCGCTGGGCCTGCCCTGGGCGCAAGCCGAGGCTCAGGCGTTCCATCTGCAGGGAGTGGGCCGTTTCGCCCGCGCCGAACGCAGCGCAGCCAAGTCCCGTACGGCTCTGGAGGCACCCTCCTTCCTGGCCGCCGAACAGGCGCGCCTGCATGCCGCGCATGCATCGCTCTGCGCCGAGGCGCCAGGCGCCTGAACCTGGCACTGAACGCCGTCAAGCGCTACACACGTATCCCGGAACCCGAGCGGCTCATCCGCGCCCCCAAGTACCGGCCCACGCTGGTGGATCCCTACCGCAACCACCTGCGCCGACGCCGCGAGGATGACTCGGCCGTCCCGGTCGTGCACCTGTTCCGGGAGATTCAGGAACTCAGCTACCCAGGAAGCCTCAACCTCCTCCACAAGTCCATCAATCAGGGCCGCGTCGAGGCCGACGGCCCAGCGCTCTCACCGCGCCGGCCGGCCCGCTACCGCCTCACCCACTCCGACCACGAGGCCTCGGCCGCCAGCCTATTGGCCAGCCTGGACATGCCAGCGTAGACGCGCAGGTCAGAGTGCCTGGTCGGCACCTTCCACCGACGCAAAGCGTCCATTGCACCGGATGGCCAGGCAGCCTCGTCCTGGTCGGCGACGAAGCGCACGACACGCTGCTGCACGTTGCTCAGGTCGCCGAAGGACTGCGGCGGTTCGGCGGGATCGCCCGGGAAAACCAGCGTGAACAGCGTATGCGCCGTGTAGTACCTGTCGTAGAACCCTTCGTCGCCCGTACGGTCAGCCAGGCCGACCAGCATGGCATCGACTGCCCGGAGCGTCGTGGCTTCGGACGTTTCGGCCAGGGCCATCGCCGAGAGGCCGCTGTAAGAGCCGCTCAGGAACGACATCATCTCGGTCTCCTCAGGCGGCCGGGCGACGACCTGCGTCAGCACGTCGACGACGGCCGGGCCGGCGATGCCGAACCGCGTCAACGCGAAGGCGGAGGCCCAGCGCAGCTCGACGATCGGGCTGTCCAGGTAGCGCCCGATGAAGGGGACGGTCGCTGGCTCGCCGAGCAGACCGAGGGCAACCAATCCCGTCGCTGCCGCGCCGGGCGAGCCTTCATCGGCGATGAACGCCTTCAAGAGCGGGATCGACGTCGCCGCGGACTCGGGGAACCAAGCCATCAAGTTCGCTGTCTCGGCCCGCAGTTCAGAGCTGTCCGAGGTCAGCAGGACGGCGAGCGCGGGAAGCGCTTCCCGGACGGCGTCATAGGAACGCACCACCGCTTCAGCGTCGATGAGCACTTGCGCACAGCTCTCCTCGCGCTGTTTGCGCTGCTTATCGTCCGCAGCTTCGGCGATCCACTGAGCCCAGTCGTCGGCTTCGCCGCGTAGATTCGCCAAGTTGGCGCGGTCTTCCTCAGGGTCATAGCCATTCGGCAGATAGTTGTTGTCCAACCCGATCGCGATGGCGACCAGCAGACCGACGAACCGATGCCTGTTGACCAATCTCGGGTCGAGTGCCATCCGCACGAGGAACGGAACGGTGTGCACTGCAGCCTGCGATCGCGTGCCCTGGTGCACGATATGGTTCGCGAGCTGCGCACTCGGCGGGTACTGGCCCTCCCAAACCCCCGCCTGCATCGCCCGGAGGTGTCCGGGGACGTCGTCGGCCATGCCGTAGGAGTGCTGCAGCTGGGCCCAGGGCACATCGTCCAGGCCGGTAAGAGGGTCGTCATCCATCACAGCAGCAGATCCTGGCATACCAGGATTCCGTCCTGCGATTCGAATGTCTGATCAGGCGATGGTCATGGGATCACCTTCGACCCCGGGTCGAGGAACACACACGCGCGCGGCGTGCACGAGTGACCGGCTGGCCCGACACCGGTCAGGTCAGAGCCACTGGACCCAGCCGAAGGTCGCGATGTATGCACGCTCGATCGCCTTCCAGCTCCGTCCGCCGCGTCGGCGGACGACGGCCAAGGCCAGCGCAAACCAGACCGCGGACACGCCACCGATGATCAACGGCCACTCGGTGCCCTCCAAGTACCCGACCGCACCGAGTGCCAAGGCCGTCACAACCAGACCGAAGTGCGCACCGCCCCGACTCGAGCGCAGTGCCTCCCGGAACACCCGCCGATCCTCTGCGAGGACCCGCTCGTACGCGTTCGGTGCTGCCTCCGCGCTGCGCTCCCGCTCCACGTCCTTCTCCACGCCCCCTCAACAGATCCAGCCCTACGCAGGGCCGACCCACACCCCCACAGACGCACCACCCTTCACGACCGTGCCGCCGCCACCGCCTCACCGACCAACAACTCACCGCCCTCGCCAACCTCGGGCTGGAATGGGCGCAGCAGCCGCAGCAGGGCGGTGAAGCCTGACACGTCATACCGACCGGCAACCAACTGACCTGCATCATCGCCAAAAGCTCAGCCCCAGACCGGCATTCGTGTCACCACTCGAATCACCAACCACAACAAGCTGAACAGAAGAAGCCCCGTACCTGACGCACTGACATCACACTGCCGAACCACCATCGACAAAACCCGCAGATCATCACGATCAGGTGGGTAAAGCCCACGGAGCCGACCGACCCACCCACGAGCCGCGCATCAGTCGACTGCCCGCCGCCTCGCCGTCGGCCTCGCGCTCGTCGTGCGTACGCGTCCCAGCTTCTCCGCCACTTCCGGCACAGCGCGGCGCTGTTTTGCGTGTCCTGGTCGCTGGCCGGCCCGCGGTGGCGGAGCCGAGACGACGTCGGTACTTCCCCCACCGACGACGCCCGGCATCTTCTCACCTACCTCAGCGGCGGACTGACCGATGAGTCCATCGCCCGCGAACTCGGCGTCAGTGAACGAACAGTGGGACGCCGCATCGCCCGCCTCCAGGAAGTTCTGGGCGCACAGACCCGTTTCCAACTCGGAGTCCAGGCCAGCCGCCACGGCTGGCTCTGAGCTTGACTCTGTCGGGGATCTTGGAGTGGTCGGGATCAGGTGCCGAGGGTCCGCCAGGACTTTGACCGGGGAATCCTCTGTTGGTCCAGGTAGGTCTGGAAGGTCGTCGGCGGTCTTGGTGGCGAGCCCTCTTCGGTCACCGACCACCTGCTGAGGCGTTCGATGTTCACGGCGATGGCAGTGAGTACGTGTTGCAGGTGGGGCAGTTGCTCCCTGGCCAGCGCCAGACCCTCCTGCCCGTCGGCGGCCTCGGCCACCATCTCGATGTCGTCTTCGAGGTTGAGGAGCGCGTGGAATCCGCTGCGAATGAGCGGCTGCGACCAGCAGGACGCGAATCATGGCATCTGCTCCACGGGGAGTTCGGCCTGGACGGTGAAGCCGCCCTCGTCGCGCGGTTCGGCGCGCAGTAGGCCGCCGAGGGCGGTGACTCGTTCGCGCATGCCGAGCAGCCCGACGCCGGGCACCGGGGCGGTGCCCGGCGTGGCCTTGCCGTCGTCGTCGATGCGTATCGCGAGGGCGTCGGGCCAGTAGTCGATCCGGACCGATGCCGTAGTGGCGGCGGCGTGCCGGACGATGTTGGTGAGCGACTCCTGAACGATCCGGTAGGCGGTCCGGCCCACCGCGGCCGGCACGTCGTGCCGCTGTCCCTCGATCGTCAGCGTCGCCTCCAGACCGGCCCTGCCGACCCTCTCCACCAGCTCCGGGATCTGGCCAAGCCCCCGCGGCGGGGTCGTGTCGTCGTCGCGCAGTACCTGGAGGGTCGCGCGCAGTTCCCGGCTCGCCTCACGTCCGGCCTCCTGGATGGCCAGCAGGGCCTCCGGCACCTTCTCACCGCGTCTATGGGCCACGTGGACGGCGACCTCGGACTGCACCTTGATGATGGAGATCTGATGGGTGAGCGCATCGTGCAGCTCCCGCGCGATGTGCAGCCGCTCCTCATCAGCGCGACGCCGAGCGGTCTCCTCCCGGGTGCGCTCGGCCTCGTCCGCCCGCCGCTCGGCCTGCCGCAACGCCTCCCCCGCGGCAAAGGCGGCGATGAGCCAGGCGATCTCCAGGGTGCCGCGGGCCTGCACCAACGCCTCGCTCACGGGCCCGTTACGGACGGCCAGTGCCGTGAGCTGGAGAGCCACCAGCAGGGTCACGGACGCCGTAACCGCGAGGGCACGGTGCCCGGCCCGCACCGCGCCGTACACCGCGACCAGGTACGCGACGGCGAGCACGTCGAACCCGGCCGCCTGGTAACCGACCGCGCACAGCCCGGTGACGGCCAGGACGACAACCGGAGCCCGGCGGCGCGCGGCCAGCGCCAGGCCACCGACCGCCAGCAGCGCGTAGCCGAGCAGATCGGGTCCCGTGCCAGGGTGCTCCCCGGACGACCCGGTGCCCAGCATCAGCGCCGCCACGCCCACGGCGATCACCCAGTCCCCGACACCAGCCGGGACACCGAACCGTCGTTTGCTCATGCGCGCAACCTAGCCGGATGCCTGCGCGGGCGAGTCCCGCTCACGGACGAACGGCCCTCTACCGCGCCCGCGGTACCTGTGCGGCTCCTGCAGCGTCCGCGGTAGCCGCGTGCGCCATCGGCGGCAGCGCGAAGTGCGTCCGTCTGCGGGACGACCGGTGGTGGGTCCGGCGGACAGGATCGGGCGACGTCCACCAGCAGGAGTCGTACGAGGAGAAGGAGCACCTCTTGTCTGTCCGTTACGTGCTTGCCGCCATCGCAGGCGCTTTGCTCGGAGGGTTGGGGTTTGCCGCACCGGCGGCCGCGCATGCCTCGGTTCAGCCGGTCGCCGCCGATGCCTCCCTGACCGCCGGGCGACTCGTGGGCACCGTGGCCGCGCTGGTGTCGCTGGCCGGCGTGGTCATCGGCGGGCTGGCCCTGGCCCGCTCCGCCGGCCGAATCGGCAACGGCAAGGGGAAGAGGGGGGCCTTCGTGGCCCTGGTGGCGGGGCTGATCGGCATGGTCATCGGCGCGGTGAATCTGGCCGTCGCCGACGGCGGTCCCGGTACCGGCAACGGAGTGATCGGTGGCGCCCTGGCCCTGGTGCTGGGGCTGATCGCCGCGGTCCTCAGCCGGCTGGCTCTGTCCCGCTCCCGCCGCACCGGCCGACCGGCTGACCGCCCCGGCTACGAGCGCACGTTCAAGTGAGAGAGGGACAGGGACTTGAGGAGACAATGATGGCAACCGAAACTGCCCCCAGAGGCGGGACTCTGGCGGGACTGGGCCGCTTCTGTTTCCGGCGCCGCCGCCTGGTCCTCCTGACCTGGATCGTCGGCGTGATCGTCGTCGCGTTCGTCGGCTTCAACTACGGCGCCGCCTCCGACGACGACTTCTCCGGCGGAGACTCCGGGTCCGCCAAGGCGCAGGAGCTGATTGAGAAGCACTTTCCCGAACGGTCAGGGGACACGCTGACCCTCGCGATCAAGGCGGACAAGGGAATTGATGACCCTGCCGCCCAGCGGAAGATCGAGAAGGTCGTCGCCGATATCTCCGACTCGTCCATCACCGGGCCGGTGGTCTCGCCGTATCGGGACACGAACCTGGTGACGGAGGATCGTCGTATCGCCCGTATGACCATCCCGCTGAGCGACAAGGAGGTGGAGAAGAGCGACGTCAAGCCCTTGGTGGACGTGGTCAAGGACGCCTCCGACGACAGCGTCACCCTCGGGCTCGGCGGGTACATGGCGGAAAAGGCCGAGACACCCAAGCAGGGTCCGACCGAAAGTGTGGGCATCCTGGCGGCAGCGGTGATCTTGTTCATCGCCTTCGGGTCGCTGGTGGCGATGGGCCTGCCGATCGTGACCGCCCTGCTGGCACTCGCGGCCGGCCTCGCGCTGATCAAGCTGGTGGGGCACGTGGCCCCGGCGCCGGGCTTCACTGTGATCTTCGGCGCGATGATCGGGCTCGGTGTGGGCATCGACTACGCCCTGTTCATCGTGACCCGCTACAAGGACGGCCTGCGGGACGGCGATGAGCCCGAGACCGCAACCGTCGCAGCCGTCACCACCGCCGGTCGCGCGGTGCTGTTCGCCGGCCTGACCGTCGTGATCGCGTTGCTGGGCCTGATCGTCATGGGACAGCGGCTGATGACCGGGGTAGCCGTCGCCACGTCCATCGCGGTGCTGTTGACGATGATCGCCGCGGTGACCCTGCTGCCGGCGCTCCTGGGGTTCACCGGCTACAAGATCAACTCGCTGCGCCTGCCTCGTCGCGCGTCCCGCCGGAACCAGCCGCTCGATGCCCAGTCCCAACGCCGTACCCCCGCCGAGCGTTGGGCCGGCGTGGTGCAGCGCAGGCCACTGATTGCTGCGATTCTGGCCGGCGGGTTCCTGCTGGTGCTGGCCGCCCCCATGCTGGACATGCGGCTGAGCCTGCCCGACGCCAGTGTCCAACCCCGCGACCGGAGCAGCTACACCTCGTACAAGATCCTCTCCGAGGGCTTCGGTCCGGGCTTCGGAGCGCCCCTGATCTTCGCCACCGAGGTCGACTCCGCGGACGCTGATCTGAGTCCTGTTGTCGCAGCGGTCAGCAAGACCGAGGGCATCGCCCAGGCCACGCCGCCCCAGGTCAGCAAGGACGGGAAGGCCGTGGCCTTCACGGCCTTCCCCACGACCGGATACCAGGACGAAGCGACCGCGGACCTGGTGCACAAGCTCCGCAACGATGTGCTGCCCAAGACGCCCGGCGGTGAAAAGGTCCTCATCGGCGGGCCGAACGCCAGCACCATCGATGTCTCCGAGGACTCCGCCGAACGTCTGCCGCTGATGATCGGGGTCGTCATCGCGCTGTCCATGGTGCTGATGCTCGCGTTGGTCCGGTCGGTCACGATCGCCCTGCAGGCCGCGGTGATGAACGCGCTCTCGATCGGCGCCGCGTTCGGTGTGGTGGTCGCGATCGTGCAGTGGGGATGGCTCGGCACGGCCTTCGGCTTCCCCACCAAGATGCCCGTCACGAGCTGGGTGCCGATGACGATGTTCCCGGTCCTGTTCGGCCTGTCGATGGACTACCAGGTATTCCTGATCTCGCGGATCCGTGAGGAGTACGAGCGAACCGGCGACATCCGGCTGTCCGTCACCCGCGGGCTGGCACGGACCGCCAGGGTCATCACGGCCGCGGCCGCCATCATGATCGCCGTCTTCATGACCTCCGTGCTCGGGCCCGACGTCGCAGTCAAGCAGGGGGCAGTGGGCATGGCCATCGCCGTGTTCATCGACGCCACCGTCGTGCGGATGGTTCTGATGCCCGCGGTGATGGAACTGTTCGGCGAGGCCAACTGGTGGATGCCCGGACGCCGGGCACCGAAGACGGTCTCGGCACCCCCGGCCGAGGTCGAGGGAGGGGTCAAGGTCTGACCCTCCTTCACATTCAGCGGCGCACCCGGGCCGTCTCCTACAGCTTGACGATCTATAGAAGCTTCAGAGTCAGGCGCTGAAGACCGTCCCCGCGCGTACGGGGTGCACGACGCCATGACCACCGGCCTGGTCGACGTGACGGGACCGTCCCCGCGCGTACGGGGTGCACCTCGATGCCCTCGTGCGTGCCCTGCACGACACCCATTACGCCCTCGGCCCGGGGAGGCCAAACAGTGAGCACCAGATCAATGAATTGCATAATTTTGCAATTCGATACATGATGTAGAGGCTGTATCCGTAGGTAGCCGCGGGCACAGCGCCAAGCGATGTCGCAGATACCTGGGCGATGGGAGTGTGCCAGAGCGTGCCGGTTCCGCTGTATGAGGCCAAGGCCGAGTTCTTCCGGATGCTCGGGCACCCGGTGCGCATCCGGGTGCTGGAGCTGTTGCAGGACGGTCCGATGCCGGTACGCGACCTGCTGGCGGCGATCGAGGTGGAGCCGGCGGCGCTGTCACAGCAGTTGGCGGTGTTGCGCCGCTCGGGGATCGTGATCTCTGCCCGGAAGGGCTCGACCGTGGTCTACGAACTGGCCGGCGGGGATGTCGCGGATCTGATGCGGGCGGCGCGGAGGATCCTGACGGAGATGCTGACCGGGCGGAACGAACTGCTGGCTGAGCTGCGGGAAGCAGAGGTAGCAGCCGAGTGAGAACGCTGCTGGACCGGTCCTGGGGCCGGGTGCGCTCCCTGCTGCCTGCCCGCGCCGACTACGCGGTCATGGCCCGTAACCCGCGCCGTGACCTGCTCTCCGGCCTTACCGTCGCCATTGTGGCGCTGCCACTCGCGCTCGGGTTCGGTGTCTCCTCGGGGCTCGGCGCCGAAGCCGGGCTTGCTACCGCCGTGGTGGCGGGAGCCTTGGCCGCGCTGTTCGGCGGCTCGAACCTCCAGGTCTCCGGCCCCACAGGGGCGATGACGGTGGTGCTGGTGCCGATCGTCGCGCAGTACGGGCCCGGCGGAGTGCTGACGGTCGGGCTGATGGCCGGTGTCCTGCTGATCGTGCTCGCCCTGCTGAAGGCCGGCCAGTACATGCGCTACGTCCCGGCCCCGGTGGTGGAGGGATTCACCCTGGGCATCGCCTGCGTCATCGGACTTCAGCAGATCCCGGGCGCCCTCGGCGTGCCCAAGCCCGAGGGCGACAAGGTCCTCGGCGTGACCTGGCGCGCGATCGAGGAGTTCACGAAGGCACCGAACTGGACCGCCGTGGCTCTCGCGGCCGGTGTCGCGGCCATGATGCTGCTCGGTGCACGCTGGCGCCCGGCCGTCCCGTTCTCCATCGTCGCCGTGATCGCCGCCACTGTGGCTGCCCAGCTCTTCCACCTCGACAAAGCCGCCCCGATCGGTGATCTGCCGTCAGGGCTGCCTGCCCCTTCGCTCGGCTTCCTGGACCTGTCGGCCCTGGGTTCGCTGCTCGCCCCCGCGGTCGCGGTGGCCGCACTCGCGGCGCTGGAGTCGCTGCTGTCGGCCACCGTCGCGGACGGCATGACGGTCGGGCAGAAGCACGACCCGGACAAGGAACTGTTCGGGCAGGGCATCGCGAACCTGGCCGCCCCTCTGTTCGGCGGCGTTCCGGCAACGGCCGCCATCGCCCGTACCGCGGTCAATGTCCGTACCGGGGCGGGCTCCCGGCTGGCCGCGCTCACCCACGCCGCCGTCCTCGCTGTGATCGTATTCGCCGCAGCTCCGCTGGTCGCGAGGATCCCGCTGGCCGCGCTGGCGGGGGTGCTGATCGCAACCGCGATCCGCATGGTCGAGGTCGGTGCGCTGCGGGCAATGGCCCGCGCGACCCGCTCCGACGCGATCGTCCTCGTCCTGACTGCGGCTGCCACGTTGGCTCTCGACCTTGTCTACGCGGTCATCATCGGCCTGGTGGTGGCCGGGGCGCTGGCGCTTCGGGCGGTGGCCCGCCAGGCCCGGATCGACGAGGTGGACTTCCGACCCGATCTGCCCGGTGAGCACAGTGAAGAGGAGCACGCGCTCCTGGCCGAGCACATCGTCGCGTACCGGATCGACGGGCCGCTGTTCTTCGCCGGCGCCCACCGCTTCCTCCTCGAACTCTCCGAGGTGGGCGACGTGCGAGTGGTGATCCTGCGGATGTCGCGGGTGTCGACGATGGACGCAACCGGCGCTCTCGTATTGAAGGACGCCGTGGAGAAGCTGAACCGTCGCGACATCGCGGTGATGACCTCCGGCATTCGCCCCGGTCAGCGCCAGGCCCTCGATTCCGTCGGCGCCTTGGGCCTGTTGCAGCGGCAGGGGCGCGACTACACCTCCACTCCGGAGGCCATCGCCGGGGCCCGTACCCACCTGCAGAAGGCGGGGCTGCTGCCCGCTCCCAGTCTGATCTCCCCTGCCATCGAAAAGGCTTCCCGATGACCGGCCCCCACACCCGCCGCATGGTCGAGGTGTCCATTGCGGAAGCCCTGTGGCTGCTGGAAAGCGTCGTCCAGGGGCGTCTGTTCTACTTCCAGCGCGAGAGCGCCGTGGTCCGCCCGGCCGTGCACGTCCTGCACTACGGGCGGCTGATCGTCCGCGCCCCGGCCCAGGAGGCCGCCCTGGCCGAGCGAGTCGCACTGACCTACCAGGCGGACGAGATCCGGGCCGGCGGCACCGGCTGGACCGTCACCGTGACCGGACCGGCCGAGGTCGTCGCCGACCCGGACGAGAGGGCCCACTACCGCCGTACGCTGCCAGGCTGGGCTCACGGACCGCACAACACCCTCATACGGATCCGTCCGCAGGCAGTTACCGGCTTTCGCCTCGCCCACCGGGAGGCCCGGTGAGTATGCAGCTCGAAACCCTGCCGTACCGGCATGTACTGACCCTGCCCACCATGGGCTCGGCCGTCCGGATAACGCGTGAGACGACGGAGCAGGTACTGGCGGAGTGGGGTATCAGCCGCCACCATCCGAGCGTGGATCCGGCGCTGCTGATCCTGGCGGAGCTGGTAACCAACAGCGTGCGTCACGCCGCCGTGCTCTCCCCGAACGTGACGGTCATCTTCGCGGGCGGGCCGGACACGTTCGCTTTTGCCGTCCACGACCGCCACCCCTACCGGCCGCCCCTCTACGACGCGGTCATCGGCACCGGCAGCACTGGGCTGGCCACCGTCGTCGAACTCACCCTGCAGATCGGTGGCACCGCGGTCGTACGCGGGGACGCGGACGGCCAGGGCAAGAGCATCTGGGTCACCCTTCCCCTGTAGAAGACTGAGGCAGCGACAATGACCATCGAGTGGAGCTACACCTCCCACCACAACCTCGGCGTCCTCTCCCTCGCCGGATATCTCGGCGCAGACGCTGTCCACCGGTTCACCGGCGCCATCGGCTGGGTCCAGGCACGCGGCACCGGACCGGTCATCCTCGACCTGACCGAACTGCGCGGCTGGTCCGCCGCCGGCCAGCTCGCCGTCGCCCAGGCCGCCCGCCAACTTCACAGCGACGGGCGGCGTCTGGAACTCGCCGGAATTCCTGCTGACGGCTCTCTCGTCCCCGACGGCACCCACCCGCCAGTCCCCGTCCACCGCGACCTGCCCACCGCCCTCGCCACCCACCAGGACCCGGTCGGGGACGGGCGGGGATGGTGCACGGACGAGTGGCCCGGCACCCACACCAGCACCGACCCATGCCTGATCCAAGCAATGCACAGCAACGAACCGAGCAAGGAAGAACCATGAGTGACGTGACCGTGAAGGACAGCAACGGAACCGTTCTGGACGACGGTGACTCCGTCACCCTGATCAAGGACCTGAAGGTGAAGGGCACGTCCGAGACCCTCAAGCGCGGCACCCTGGTCAAGAACATCCGCCTCACCAGCCGGCCCGGCGAGATCGAGTGCAACACCAAGAAGGTCAAGGGCCTTGTTCTGAAGACCGAGTTCCTGAAGAAGGCCTGACCCAGGCCGCATTTCTCGCACGCGCTGCGCCCCATGCTTCACAACGGGGACGGCGCGTGCGATGTTTCCCCCGGCCTTGAGACGTGCGACAGCGCGCGAGCCGCGTCCAGACTCGTCGTCCAGCACGCACTGTCCACCACCCACACCGTCCGACTGCGGCCCCTACCCCGGCCCAGCCGCTGCCACTTCGACCACGCAGGCATTCAGCAGGCTGTCCGACCTCAGAGGACTCAAAGACACAGCAATGGCGTTCTGCCGTTACAGGCCAGTCCAGGCGTGGTCACTTGTGGGCGTTCTCGCCCACATAGAACAACAGCCAGACGAATCCCGCGAACAGGTGCGTGCCGAAGATGTAGAAGAAGGCACGCAAGGCCACGCCTTTCTCCTTCCAGGACTCGACGCCGGCACCGCCGCCCTCGGGGGCGGGCTGGTTCTGGTGTCGGACGGTTTCACTCATGAACCCTCTCCCGTTCTGTCTTCGGTACCCGGGACGGGCGGGTACCGGCGTGCAGACGCGGACGCACCCGCGCAGTGCCGCCGTTCCGGGCGGCGAGTGTGCCGACCTCAGTCGCATCCGCAGCGCGCATGACCGGTCCGCCACTACATCCACGGACAGGCCCGAAACGCACTTTGTTCGCCGCAGCGGCAGCTACGGTGACCACCACCTCCGTATCGGGCGAGCGCTCGGCATGCCGTAGGGCATGGGCGGCGAGTTCACGCACAACCAGCAGCCGTCATGGCATGCCGCTTCACGTCCGGCAGGTCACGCCCGCCTGCGGGCGCGTGCTGGCGAATACCCCAGGTCACGACACCGTCCGCGATTCGGCGCTGTGCAACTGTTCGAGCAGGTCCTGCTGCCCTGCGAGCATCACGGTCAGGATCCGGCGCGCGGCCCGCATCAGCTCCGCCACATCCCCGCCGGCCAGCTCATAGACGACGGTGGAACCCTCGCGGGTCGCAATCACGATCCCGGAACGGCGCAGTACGGCCAGCTGCTGCGAAAGGCTCGACGGTTCGATCCCGATCTCTGCCAGCAGGTCCCGCACAGGCAGCGGCCCATCCTGCAGCAACTCCAGCACCCGGATACGGACCGGGTGGCCTAGCATCCGGAAGAACTCCGCCTTCGCCTGGTACAGCGGTACCTGAACCGCGCTCACGCCCCGCCCATCCCATCATCCGTGCGGATGTCATGCTCGCGTGCCACCCGCAGCGCGTCGTCCAACTCGCCCTCGGCCAGGGCCGCCCCATAGGCATCCTCAGCATCCAAAGCCGCCACAAGCTGGACCCGCGCCCGACGGACCCGCTCCCGTACCTCGTCGGCGAACACACCCACCACCACGCTCTCCACATACCTCTTGACTAGTGCGATAACTAACAAATTGCAGAACTCTTCAATTCTAGGGCGCGACGGCGCGGCGCACCACACGCACCAGTGACCCGTATCGTCCCGCCGGCAGAACATGAAGAACGGGGCCGGCGCGTTCATCCAGGCATACAACGCCCAGGCCGTGGTGGACGACGCGCACCAGATCATCACCGCCGCCGACGTCACGACCAACCCCGCCGACGCACTCAACCACACCGGCATGCTCGACCAATCCGCCGCGAACACCGGAATCCACGCACGTCAGGCGCGGAACCCCCGGACTGGCCGCCGCCCGAGCCTGAGCGCCCAGGCGGCAGCATCACCCTCCACAGCAACCACACCCCGCACCCGCCCCGACACCGCCGACAACCCCGGACCGCCAGGGATCCGACCACCAACCCTCGACGGCTTGCTCGTTACCGACCCACGCTCCTAGCCGAGCAAGTGCCGCTGCTCGCCGCGCTGGACGCGCGCCAGCGCGTCGACGAGGCCGGCACCCAAGGCGTCTGCCACCTGTACGGGCGCCCGGCGATGCCCCATCAGGCCGCGGTGATGAACGCGCTCTCGATCGGCGCCGCGTTCGGTGTGGTGGTCGCGATCGTGCAGTTGGTAGCACCAGCCCATAGCCGGAAAGTTGCAGCAGATCACCGGGACGCAGCCCTGCGGCAACCGTGTCGATGTCCGACGGCGTCAGGGTGGTCTCGACTCCGAAACTGGTGACGAAGGTACGCTCGCCACCGCCGTCGATCAGGACCACGGTGAAGCCGGTGTCGCCGTCTGTACGGGCAGGCAGCAGCGTTTTGATGCCCTCCGCCGGCCTGCCCGGCTCGTCGAGGGCGGCATCGCTGCCCACAAGGATTTTCGCCTTGCCGTGACGGAGCGTCACGGCAAGGCCGTACCCGGAGCAGCAGCGATGCGCCGACGTGCGCCACCACACACCGGGCTCTCCCCAGTTTGCCGCTACCGGGGTGTGGTGGCATTGAGCCAGTCGTCGACGGTGACGACGTCCGCCCACTGCGGGAACAGCTTCTCGGTGAGGAACCGGTGGACCTCGGCGTCGGTGTCCAGGCAGGCGTCGGCGAGGACAGTGAGGTCGAAGTCCAGGTCGTTGGCCTGGCACAGGGTGTGCAGCACCACGGCGCTGGTGGCGATGCCGGTGAGCACGAGGCTGTCGATGCCGTGCGCCCTGAGCACCACGTCGAGGTCGCTGCCCGAGAACGCGCTCGCCCGTCTCTTGGTGACCACCACCTCGCCCGGCCGAGGCGCGACATCGGGGTGGATTTCGGTGCCGGGGTCGCCCTCGACGTGGAGCCCGGCTCGCGCGACGGCGGTCAGTGCCCTGTTGCGCGGGCCGACTTCCGGAAAGCCCGGGCGTAACGCGATGATCACGTAGATGACAGGAATGTCCGCCGCCCGGGCACCGTCGATCGCCCTGCGCAGGCGCGGGAGGTATCCGGAGCCGTCGTCGGCGATGTCCACGATGGCTCGCTGGACGTCCATCACCAGAAGGGCGCTGCTCATACGGTCTCCAGGAACGACGTCAGTTCGGCGTTGAAGCGGGCCGGGTTCTCCATGTTGGGGTAGTGCGCGGCCGCGGGCACCGTGGCGGTGTGCCCGCCGGGGACGAGCTTCGCCAGGCGGCCTGCCATGGCGAGGTGGTCCGGTGCGTCGAGGGCACCGTTGATCGCGCACACGGGGACGGCGATCCCGGGCGCGCGCTCCCAGGTGGCCGTGACCGGTACCCGATGGTCCGCTTCGCCGGGCGCGTGCTTGCCGAGCGTGCCGAGTGCCATCTCTCGCACCCGTCGCATCAGGTCGGCATCGACGTCGGCCGGGTCGCGGTGCGGGCCGGCGACGAACCGCTGAAACGCTTCGACCCAGCCGGCCGCGTCGCCCGCCGCCAGCGCCCGCCCCTCTGCCGAAAGGACATCCAGCGCCCACGGGTCCTCGAAGACGGGCTCACTGGTGCCGACACCGCTGACGACGACCGCGCGGACCAGGTCCGGGTGTTCCAGCGCACAGTCGACGGCGGTGGCCCCACCCATCGACACTCCGACGAGTACTGCCGGGTCCGCCTCCAGGCCGCGCAGCAGCGCGGCGACGTCGTCGGCGGGCCGGAACGGGCCGGTCGCGTTGTCTGAGCCGCCATGCCCGCGGGCGTCGAACGCGATGACCCGATGGCGTGCGGCGAAGACCAGGATCTGTTCCTCCCACATGCGGTGATCGAGGAAGCCGCCGTGCAGGAACACCAGAGGCGGCCCGGAACCGGCCTCACGGTAGGCGAGTAGGCCATCGACCGTCTGCAGGGAACGGATCGGAACGGATGCGAGATCGACACTCATGACAACTAAGGTGTCACTCTCGGGGCAACTTGGCAACCAAGGTGTCATGATGAACGCATGACGGACGAACATACCGAGGCCCGCCCAGCGCTCTCCCGGGACGAACTGGCCGGACGCCTCACTGAGGTCTTCGACGTGGTCGGCCCGCTCTACCGGCGGGTCCATCGCAAGGTGGAGCAGACGGCGCCGATCGAGGGCCTGTCGGTCGGGGTGCGAGCGGTGCTCGATCTCCTGCGTGCCCAGGGGCCGACGACGGTGCCGCAGATGGCGCGGGCGCAGGCACTCAGCCGGCAGTTCGTTCAACGCATGGTGAACGATGCGACGCGGCACGGCCTGGTGGAGAGCGTAGCCAACCCCGCGCACCGTCGCTCGTCACTCATCAGGCTCACCGATGAGGGCCGGGCCGCGATCAGCGCCGTACGAGCCCGCGAACTCGCGCTGTTGCGTCGCGTGGACGGCGACCTGACCATGGCGGACGTCGACGCGTGCCTCCGCGTACTCGGCGCGATGCACACGCTGTTCGTCGACGTGGACGTGGACGTCGACGTGGACTGAGCCTGGGCACTCGTTCGGTCTCCCGCGGGTCGTGGTGGGGGCCCGGTCGGCCGCATGACGTTGGCCGGCCCGCTTCCGAGCAACGTGGATCCGGTCCAGGGCCGGGACAGTTGCGAGTCGGCACAGGGCGGGCTACCCGAAACGGCCGCACGCTGGCCCCAGTTCACCGGCTGCTGCCACCATGAGCCCCGGCTCGGCGATGTGCTGCCCTTGGACGAGCTGACCGTGCGAGTGGCGCACGCCGCCGGGCTCTGGCCCTACTTCATCCGGGGACAGCGCAAGGACTTCTTCACGAGGCAACTCGATAAGCCCACCGGCATCGGACACCGGTGGACCAACCACGAGGAGCATGGTCCCGCACTGCGACTGTTCGTCGAATTCGGTGACCTCGATGCCGTTCCCAACGACATCTGCCAAGTCTGGAGACCCGCCGCCTGGCCGCAGGGCACTGAACCGGCCGTCCGGCTCCTTGACCAGCCGGCCCCGCTCGGCCAACCGCCGGGCCTTGGCTCGAACTCGCTCCACCCCGGCGGCCGAGGTCTCCCAGCGCAACCGGCCAGCGATCTTACGGCAGTTCAGCGACCGGTCC
The DNA here is from genome assembly GCF_042802415.1 of Streptomyces sp. NPDC057486. Classification (NCBI taxonomy): domain Bacteria; kingdom Bacillati; phylum Actinomycetota; class Actinomycetes; order Kitasatosporales; family Streptomycetaceae; genus Streptomyces; species Streptomyces sp. NPDC057486. Next base: position 49,549 of record NZ_JBHVEE010000045.1, read on the forward strand.
CCTCCCGCACCGCCGCCTCCAGGGCGCCGATGATCCGCTGGTAGTCCGGGGCGAGGACGGTCGGCTTAAGGCCCGGCCGCCAATCGGGCACGATCGTGCCCGGCGCCGCGGCCGCGGTCCAACCCCCACTATCCGGCGGCGGACCGTCCGCCGCGCGGGCCTCTGCCGGCGCCGCCGCGAACTCCTCCTGCGCGATCACCGCGCGCGCAGGCCCGCTCGGCCCCGGTGAGCGCGGCCTCAGCGCGCTCTGCCTCCTCACGGCACTCCTCCAAGCGCTGACGCGCGGACAGCTCCCGCTCCTCCAGCAGCCCCATGGGCGACGGCATCCAACCCTCCGACGGTGCGGTGACACGACACCGCCATCCCTGCCGCCCACTCGCCGACAACATGCCTGACCTGCGAAATCAAAGCCACCACGCTCGGATTAATAACGGCTTCTCAGGCACTCTTCTCCTGCCTCTCTATCGTCGAGGCCGGATGAGGAGCAGGGCGATGTCATCTTTGTGGGGGTTGGTTCTCTGAGCGTGGTGGACGACGGTGTCGGCGAGGGCGTCCAGGTTCTGGCATTGGGCTTGAGTGAGCTGGGCGGCGAGGTCGACAGTGGCCTCATCGATGTCTACGCCGGGAATTTCGACGAGGCCGTCGGTGTACAGCGCGAGCACGGCCCCGGGCGGCAGTGGGATGTCGGTCTCCCGGTAGTCGGCGGCGGGGTCGATGCCGAGCAGGAGCCCGGGCGTCAGCGGGAGGACCTCGGTGTGCAGGTCGGGGTGGCGCAGGAGTGGGGGCGGGTGGCCGGCGGTGGCCAGACAGGCGCGGTCGCGTGCCAGGTCGAGCTGACCGTAGACGCAGCTGGTGAACAGGTCCGTGTCGAGATCAGTGAGCAGGCGATTGATGCGGGCGAGGACTTGGCCGGGCGGGGCGCCGGCGGTGGCGTGGACGGCGGTGCGGACTTGCCCCATGAGGGCGGCGGCGTTCACGTTGTGGCCTTGGACATCGCCGATCGCCACGGCGACAAGGTCGGTGTCGAGATGGATGAGGTCGTAGAAGTCGCCGCCGACGTCGATGCCCTCAGTGGTGGGGAGGTAGCGGGTGGCCACGTCCAGGCCGGGGACGCGGGGCAGTGTGTGGGGTAGCAGGCTGGCTTGCAAGCTGTGGGCGAGAGCGTGTTTGGCGTCGTAGAGGCGGGCGCGGTCCAGAGCCTGGGCAATCAGCCCGGCGGTCGAGGTGAGGACAGCTCGTTCCTCGGAAGTGAAGGGGTGCAGCCGGTCGTACGCGAGGACCAGCGAGCCGACGGGGCGGCCGGAGGTGATCAGGGGCAGGAAGGCCCAGGCGGCCTTGCCGTCCTGCAGGACGGCGGGGGGATAGGCACGCTTGAGGTCTGCGAAGGTGGCGTAGAAGCGGGGGGCGCCGCTGGTCAGGACACGCACGGCAGGGGTGTCCGAGGCCAGGGGGGCGCCGTCGAAGCGGTCCATGAGTTCGGCGGTGTAGCCGCGGTAACCGATGATCCGCAGCCGGCCCTCCTCGGCGATCATCAGGGCGAGAGCTTGGGCCTCGAAAGCGGGCAGGATCAGGTCGGCGATCCGGTCGATCACGTCCGTGACCCCGATGGCCTCGGTCAGCGTGGCGGCGAGGTGCATCAGGTGGTAATGGGCGGTCGACCGGCCCGGTGCTGCCGGCGGTGCGGGATATGGAACCTCTGGCGTCTCCGAGGCAGGGGCTGGGGAAGCCGGGGCGACGCGGACGCTGATGCCGGAGACGTTCGGGTAGAGGTGGAAGGACAGCCACCGGTCCGGTGGGCGCAGGGCGGTGAAGGAGGTTGCCTGCTGGCTGAGCACCGCAGCCCGGTAGTGGCCTTCGACGACTGGGTCGTCCAGCCATGGCAGGACCTGCCGGGGCAGCGCGCCCAGCAAATCGACGGCGCTCGCACCGAGGAGGTCTGCGGCGGCGGTGGTGATGAAGGTGATTCGGCCATCGAGGTCCAAGGCGCAGCATCCTCCGGGCAGGCGCTCGGCGAAGTCCGCCGCTGCCACCTCCTGGGTTGGCCCGCGAGCGTTGGCACGCAGCGAGGCCAGAGCCTGCGGCTCTGGCCCAGGCAGCAGCGGGTGGCCGCTGTCCGCGGCCTGCCGCAGGACAAGGCCCAGGCGGCGGCAGGAGGCTCGGACCGCGTCGCGTTCGTGTCGCCTCAGCCGCGATGGATGCGAGCAGGGCCACCGCGCCACCAGGGCGCCCCAAAGGGTGGTGCCGGTGGCGATGGGGGCGGCGGCTATCGAGAAGGGATAGGGCATCGCGAGCGCCAACTGCGGATAGTGCCGCGCCATCTCTTCCTGGTCGCCTATCCACACCAGACGCCGCTCGCGCACGGCGTCGGACGCGGGGGTGCGGGCCGCCAGCGGCACCTGCGTCCACTGCGCGGCGATCTGTCGGGGAAACCCCCTCAGCACCGACAGGCGCAACACCCGCTCGCCCGGCAGCAGCAGGTATACCAGACCTCCACAGGCACCTGTCTCCCGCATGAACTGGGCCAAAGCGGCGTCGAGCAGATGCGTGCCGGAACCTGTGCCAGTACCGAAACCGGCAAGATCCGGCAGGCCTCCACCCTCCCGAGCGGTACCGGGCAGAGACCCCCCATGGCGCCCGAAACGACTTCGGGCCGCATCCGCACTGATGCCCAAGTAGGCGCCGATCTGCGCCCAGCTGGCCCCGGCCCGTCGGTCCGCCAGCACAGCCCAGCGCACCAGCTGCCCAGCCAGCTCGGGCACCTCCGCCACGGCGGCAATATGGCAGCACTCTGCTCCTCGCCCAGGGCGCGACTCTTTCGCTTGTCGGGTTGCGGCCTGCACCTGCGCCAGGAGATCGACTTCGGCGAACACCAGCGCCTCCCGCGCTGGTGCTGCACTTCGCCAGCGACGTCTGGCTCGCCAGGCCGCCTGCCGGTGAGCCGAATGGCAATACTGCCGTCCCCGGCCTGCCGACTCTGGCAGTGAAGCTTCGCACCAGCCACACCGATCGTCACCCACCTATCCATCATCTCCCGTATCGGAGTAAATAGCTCGATCCCGGTGACGACGGACACCCACCTCAATCCGGCCGGTGGCAGGCCCGACCTGGTCGGCCCAAGCCACCGGCCCTGGTGGAGTGCTCGGTGCTGGTCCAGAATTCTCGGACGGTCATGCTTGAGACCCCCCGTCTGCTCCTTCGCCGTTGGCGAGAGGAGGACGTTGTGCCCCTGACTGCCGTCAACGCCGACCCGGAGGTCATGCGCTGGATCGGTGATGGCGGCGTCCGTAACGAACAGCAGAATCGCGGCGGGATTGAAGCGATGGAACGCGATTGGGAGGCACAGGGCTTCGGTCTGTTCGCCGTGCATGCCTCCATGCGCGGCCAGTCCGTAGTTGGTGCGGATGCGCTCGTTGCCTCGGTGTGGGCGAGCGTGAAGAGCTGAGGACATGCGGGACGGTGGCACTGCCCGTCGGGATGTACGTCGACAGTGTGTCGGACAGGACTGGTGTCGAGCATGCTGTGGGTCGGGGTGCAGGCGGCGGCCTCGCAGAGGATGCCGCTGCCCGAGGAGTCCCCGCCGTCACCATTGCGTACTTCCGGGGAAGACTCGCCCGAGCATTCCGGCGGCCCGTAGTGACCGACAGACAGCGGTCAACGTTCTGAAGGTGCCGGCGCTTTCGGCGGCGCCCCCTGCTGCAACAGCAATTCCCGTCGCATGTCACTGCGCGGTCTTCGAACCGCCGTCGATGGGGATGGTCTGCCCGGTGATGGACTTGGCGCTGTCGGAGGCGAGGAAGAGCGCCAGTGCGGCGATGTCGTCGGGGTCGGTGAAGTATTTGAGGGACTGGATGCTCAGGGCGTCGGAGGTGACGTCCGCCAGTGGGCGTCCGCTGGCATCGGCCCGGCCCTGCAGGACTCGCTGGATGCGGTCGCCGGCGACGGCGCCCGGCGCGATGGCGTTGACGCGGATTCCGTCGTCCCCGAGTTCGAGGGCGAGGGTCTCGGTGAGGGCGATCAGGCCGCGCTTGGTGGTCGCGTAGGGGCTGCGGTTCGGGTAGCCGTAGCGTCCGCCGACGGAGGACATGATCAGTACGACGCCGGAGTCGGACTTCTTCAGGAAGGGGATGGAGAGCCGGGTGACGTTGAAGGTGCCGGTGAGGTTGACGGCCAACACCTTCTCCCACTGATCAGGGTCCATCTCTTCCACTGGTGCGGTGGGACCGGAGATGCCCGCGTTGTTGACCAGTACGTCGATGCCGCCAAGGGTGTGGGCCGCGGCCTCGACGAAGTTCTCGACCGAGGGCCGGTCGGACACGTCGCAGACTGTTGCGGTGATCACCGGATCGGCCTCGGTGATCTGTTCGAGGGCCCGTTCGTCGATGTCGCAGATGTGCACACGGTCGCCGTTGGCCGCGAAGGCCCTGGCCGTCGCGAGTCCGATGCCGGCGGCTCCCGCTGTCACGACGACTCGTCGTTCAGTGTTCATGAGGGTTCCCTCCTCGGTCGTTGTGGCCACGCTGCCCGGTTGCCGCGCGGGTCAGTTGGGTTCTGCCCGGCGCCAGGTGAGGGCCGAGTTGACGGTCTTGCCGCTCGACGTGATGGGGGATGCGGTGCTCAGGCGCAGCGTGTCGCCATCGAGCTGCACCACACGTGGCTGCGTCTGGCCGGTCCAGTTGGGGAACAGGGACACGAACATGGAGTGGGTGAGGGTCTGCTTCTCCTCGTCGACGTGGAACGGTCCCGAGTAGGCGATATAGGAGGTCGCTTCCGCCGTGTACTCCTCGGTCGTGCCGTCGAACCAGTCCCCGGAGGCGAAGCCGGGACGATCGGGTCTGGACAGCTGCGCGGACATGTACCCGTCGGGGGTGTACATGATGATGCCCTGCGGATCATGGCCCAGCGGCTCGAACGGCTCGGAACCGTCCACAGGGATTTCCTGGTAGGACACCAGCTTCCAGGTGCCGATCAGCCGTTTGCGCAGACCCTCAGCCACCACTGCCTCCACGATCGGTGCGTCGTTCCGTTCCGACAGGCCGGGTCGGCACCATCGGTGATGGCTGCACTCGGCCCACCCCTGATGATGATTTCGGGGCTGGCTGGAATGCGCTTGGCCCGCTGCGCCACCCGGGTGCCTGATACGGAGTGACGGCACTCGTTGAGACCACTCCCTCATCAGTGGATCTCCTCACCTGTACGGCACGTGACTTGCGAACGGACGCCACAGTCGCAGTCCGGTCAGCCAGTGGCTGGAGAAGCTGCCTCGCATGCCATACCCGGCGGGCACGTGGCACTTTTGGCTGCTTCGATGGTGGAAGTGTGAAAGGAGACGCCCGTGTCAGTGGCCCGGTCGTTGTCGCCTGAGAGCGTGACCGAGCTGACCCGGGCGCTGGACCTGAGCGGGGTGTCCTCCGAGACTTCATGGAGGAATTCCGGGATCACGTTGTCCGGGTTCTCACCGTGCTCCCGCGAAAGCCCTGAAGCTCGGAGAGATGGATTCGTCGCGCTTCATGAGAGGCGAAAGGAAGGGGTTCATGTGGGTCGGCCGCGGATGAACGAAGAGCGTTTCTATCTGTATCCCATGAAGCGCGTGGCTGCCGTTCTCGATGACGAGGAAAGCTGTACGGCTACCTGTCATCGCCTGGAAGAAGCCGGGATCGATCTGTCCCGTGTGAACGTGCTGAAGGGGGCGGAAGGGCAGCGGATTCTGGACAGCATGGGAACGTCTCATGGGCTTCCCGGCCGCTTCATGCGTTGGCTGCAGCAGTACGGGGGCTACGAAGGCGTCACGGTCGCGGCCCACTCTGCTGCCCTGGGCCAGGGCAAATGGCTGATCTTCGTTCCGGTGCGGGGCAAGACCGAGGCCAGGCGGACGGTCGACATCCTCCGATCGCAGGGCGGCAGTGCAATCTTCCACTTCCGCCGATGGGCAGTGCAGTTCTTTCCCCCGAACTATCGGCTGAAGCCGTAAAGGGTCTACGACGCCTTGCGCGCCCTGCACCCCTGTGTGCCCGGCGCCGGCAAGGGAAGCGGACATGGGGCATGCGGCCGCCTGACGGCAGGTGGAGAAGGAGCGACCCCGCGACGGTGGACTTCGGCGTTCCGAGTTGGCGAGAAGATCGCGTGGCCCCGTGCACAATCGCTGACCTTCGTCAGGCCGAGTATCTCAGCCGCCTCGACACTTCGTTGACGGTCATACAGAACCGAAGCGGTCCGACGCCAACAGCCGGCGAATAGGACCACTCGTCCCGTTCGGCGACTCCGAAATCGGCTTCGCTCTCGAACGCCATAGTCGCTCCTCTAGAGACATCTGAGAACTTGCCGTCGCCCATCATGCCAATCGCCGACCATCAGGCTGCCGGGTGCCGCCGAGCGTCACGTCGAGGAAAGGGCCAGTCGGCATAGGGTGAGCAGAGGTTGTCAAGCGCGTCTCCGACTGCTGACATCAACGCCTGACACCAACAAGCGCGGCTGACGCCGGACAGCGCCGAACCTTTGCGGACCGCCTGTCACCTAAGCTGTGGGCCTACAAGAGCTTGGACAACCTCGAGTACTGCATCCTGAGCAAACAGCCTTGAGAGCAGTGCTCAGATGGACGGGTTCCTGCAGAGATGCCGTTCCTCCAGAGATGCTGCTCCTCGAGCGACCCGAGGAGAGGGCGGCATGACACCACGCTGGCAACGCAGGGGCCAGGCCGCGCCACGCGGAGGGCGCGGCTACCCCAGCCTCATGCGTGTGATCCAGGTTGAGGACGACGCCTGGCTGTCACAGCCCGAGGCCGCCCAGCACCTGGGCATCAGCACGGCCCGCCTCGGTCTCGTCCTTGCCTGCGGCCACCTGACGCCCGCGGAGAATCCCGCCGGACGGGCCGGTGTGACCATTGCCAGCGTTCAGGCCGAGAAATCCTGGCGCGAGAACGCGACAATCCGCGCGAAGACCACCCGCCTCTTCAAGGACACCATCGGCTTCTTCTGACCGACGATCCACAAGTCTTGACGATTGCTCTGGGGGCATCGTGCTTAATGATTTCCTTCGAGAATATGTGACCCCTGTGATGAGTGCGTCTGGGGCCAAGAAGAAGGGGAAGGAGTACAGGCTCCATAGCGAATCCGGAGACGCGGCTTTTCTCACCTTTTCGCCCACGCTGATCGACCCCGATGCGCTCGTCTTCTTCGTCCAGTGCCTCTTCGTTCCCGAGCCCTACTGGGAGTGGCTGAACAGGTCCCACGTGGACGCCGGAATTCCGCCCGCTGACACGTCCGGAGCACTTGCCGCGTACTCGGTGATGCCGCCGGACTCCTGCGCCCACGCGCCCGCGGCGACGGGGCTGGCCCGCGCCCGCTGGGCGTTCGGCGGCCGGAACCGGGCCGCCGTGGGTGCGGCGCTCGCCGGCCAGCTCGAAGCGAAGGAACTCCCCAGGATTGGCCGCCTCCTGGAACGGCCCGGGCTCCTGGAGGAGATCACCTCGTCCCAGTCGCCTTCCGTTCGGCGCTGGGGCGCGGTCCAATCCGAACTGGTGCTCATGGTCGACGACTACACGGCCCAGCAGAAGGAGATACTCCTCGGTGCGACGGAACTGGACGATGCGTTCCGGCAGGGCTACCGGGAGTGGGAGGGCGTGCGGGGAAGGCGTTCGCGCTGACGTGGAGGAGTCGAGCCGGACACGACGGCCTGCCTCATCGAGTCCGGCTGCTCCTCGCACGACGGCAAGTGGAAGAAGGCGGGTAGCGGCGACAGGAGACGCTCGTGGCCGCCCAGGAGAACCGGTGAGAGATAGGGACGTCGTACTACGTCGGCATCACCCACTTCATGACCGGGCCTCACCCTCAGCGGCGACACCGCGACGCGGTGGCTGGACGGCGAGCGGCCCACCCGCAGCCGGTGGCGGACGCTGGTCACCGCACGGCGCAAGTACCTGTGCAACGCGCGCTGAGAATGCAGTCGCCGGCCGCTTCCAGTGAAACGACCGCCGTTCCTGCAAGGTGCGCCAGCGTCTGGATACGACGCGATCAGGTGGGATTCAGCGGGGTGATTCCCGTTCCCGCGTACAGCTCGGGCTCAAGTGACAAAACCGTGAGCGGCTCACCCGCCTTGACCGCCTGCCAGGCGATCGCCGCCACGTGAGCGACCGGCCAGTCCACGCTCGGCCAGTCCATCGCATCAACGGCGTGCGCCGTGCTGAAAGGAACGTTCTCCGCGAAGCGCAGCGACGCGGCGTGCTTGCCCGCTCCTGCAGCCTGGCGCTCGGCGGCGAGGACGGAAAGCGACGGGACCAGGACACGACCGGTGCCGCGCGAGGCTTCGATGTACAGGCCGGTGAAGAACGAGTCCGCCCGATACAGGGCGGTCAAAGCGGTGTGGTCCAGGACAGCCGTCAGATTCATGCGGCGGCGCTGCCCTGATGGGCGCGGATCTTCGCCCAGGCGTCTCGGCCTGCCTGCTCGACCTGCTCGGTGTACTCGATGCCGAGCTCGGAAGCGGCCTCGATGGCACGCTGCTCCCGCTCGGCAGCCGTGAGCTCGCGGGTAGCGAGCTCCTCCAGCAGCTCCGTGATGGTGGTGCCGCGCTCGTTGGCCAGGGCGCGCAGTCGGTCGCGCACCTTTTCGCTGGTCTTGATGCTCGTCGGCTTGCTCATACCGTCGATTCTACCGCCGGTAGAACACATAGGTCCGCCTTTCACGTTTCTGGCTGCGGGTAGCGATGCTGACGGACCTCTCGCGACATTGGTCGAGGAAGGAGCACCTTCGGGCTGCCCCGGCGGGCCCGGCTTAGGGATGGGGCACCGGCGCCGGTGAGGGACGCACCCCGATACCCGCTCTCCAGGCGCGGGGTGGCTTCAGTCGTCGCTTCCGGCACCGCGATCGGGTGCGCTCATGTCTCCTGTGGCGGGCGTGCCGTCGGCGAGCCTGTAGCGCAGGTACACGGTGCCCTTCGGGCTGGCTGCCGGGGGTGCAAGGAGCGTGACGTTGGTGGGCACCGCTCCGTCGTCAAACACCTTCTTCCCGACGCCGAGCACGATCGGGTGCAGCCAGAGGTCCAGACGGTCGAAGAGTTTCTCGCGCAGGAGGGTCTGCACGAGGTTCAGGCTCCCCACGACCTTCACGTTCTCGTGCCGGTCACGAATCTCGCGCACCGCGCTGGCCAGATCCGGGCCGAGCTGCGTGGACCTGGCCCACGAGAGGTCGGGCCTGCCGCGAGAGGCCACGTACTTCGGGACACTGTTGAAGAGCGTGGCGATCTCGTTGTCCTCGCCTCCCTCCTGATGCGGCCAGTAGGCGGCGAAGATCTCGTACGTCCGCCTGCCGAGCAGGAGGGCGTCAGTGCCCTCATACGCTGCACCGACCTGTGCCCCGGCGACCTCGTCGAGCAGGGGCGCCTGCCAGCCGCCGAAGGGGAAGCCCACCGGGTCCTCGTCGGGGCCGCCGGGTGCCTGCCCGACGAGGTCGAGGGTCGCGAACAGCTCGATGTGGATGAGGCCCATGGCTTTACTCCCGATGAGTCGGTTGTCTCCGTCAAGAGATAGACCTGCGGATGCCCGCGGACTCATCGCCGCGCCGAACCCGGCTTCACCACACAGCAGTGCTCATTGGACAGGTCTAGCCCTTGGCATGCGTCCAGCACGCTGGGGTGCCCTGGCCGTGACGACGAGGCCAGCTACCAGGGCGGCGAGCAGCAGGGCGCGCGCCGACCACCAGGTGGCCCCGGTGAAGCCGTGCACCATGCCTTCGTTGACGGCCAGGTCCGTCCGGGCCGGGTTGTGCGGATGCGAGGTGACGTAGCGGCTGGCGGCACCGGCGGCGACGCTGGGACGTCCACTCCGGGACCTTGGCGCGCTCAACGAGCCGTGGCTGGCCAAGCAGTCCGCGGTGTGGAGCCCCGCCGTCCCCGTGACATCGCGGTCAGGCTGACGCCCGGGGCCGTGTGGGAACCCCGCGGCACAGCGTCACCCGGGCACCCTGGGGCCATGCAGCCGTTCGACCTGACCACCGTGTTCGTGACGTTCTTCGCCGTCTTCGGGCCGCCCAAGGTGCTGCTCTCCTTCGCCCGGGTGGCCCGCACCCGCAGTGAGGCCGAACTGCGCCGGCTCGCCTGGGTCAGTTCGCTCATCGCCGCAGTGATCGGTGTGGTGATGGCCTACACCGCCGACCTCGTCACCACGTTCTTCCACGTCACGGACCAGTCGCTGCAGCTCGCCGGCGGCGTGATCTTCTTCGTCTACTCCCTCACTCTGGTGCTCGGCATGCATCTGGGCGGCGGAACCGACGACAGTGTGGGCCACACGGCGGGCCGGCTGGCCGAGGGTCTGCGCGAGCTCATGCTGCCTTACGTGGCCAGTCCCCTGGCGGTGACGGCGGTACTCGTCGGGGCGCTGACCAAGGATTCCTGGGGCTGGCGCACCACCATGGCCGGCGCCTACGCGGCAGTGGCGGCGATCGACTGCCTGTGCGTGCTATTGCTCACCCGGGTGCTCAAGAACACCCATCAGACGTCGCTGGAGGTCCTGTCCCGGCTGCTGGGGCTGATCCTCGCGGCGGTCGGTGTCGAGCTGTTCCTGGGCGGCCTCCACGCGCTGGGCGTCCACCTCGCCCCGGCAGCGCACTGAGCCCGGCACCGGGTGCGGTCTCGGGGAGGCGTGCGGGGTCCCTCGCCTTGGTAATCGAACTCGGCCATGGCCGGCAGCCGTTCGGCCGCCCAGTGGTAGACGCGCGGACGGTTGCACCGCGGGTGGTCACACGGTGCGGCTGCGGGCGCATTCCAGGGCGAACAGAATCGCGGCCGCCTCCGTCGGCCTGGTGGGGTGGAGGCCTGTGAGCTCGGTGAACCGGCTCAGCCTGTTGAGCACGGTGTTGCGGTGGCAGTACAGCTCGCGGGTAACCGCTGCGACGGACCCGGACCCGCAGTACGCGACCACGGTGTCCAGCAGGCGCTCGCGCTCGTGCGGAGGCAGCCGGTCCAGATCGGACAGCACCGAGTCGGCCAGCATCCCCGCCATCGGACCCAGCCGCGCCGCGGCCACGGGCATCCAGGCCTCGACAAGGGTCACCGGGTGGGCCGTCCCTCCGTCGATCGTCGTGGCGATCGTCTCGGCTACACGCACCATGTCGGGGACGCGGGCCAGTCCGCGTGCCACCGGCCCGACCGCGCATGCTACTCCGTCCAGCCAGGCGGGCGGGGGTGCGTCCGCCCCCTGTGGCAGCCTGGCCACGAGCACCAGCATGCCGTTGTGCTGCTGCAAGTGGGCGGACTGGCCCGTCAGTCGTGCCGTGACGGCCCTGCGCAACTCCTGCTGCGACTCGGGCGGCGCGACCGCCACGGCGAACTCCGACTGTGCGTTCACTTGGAGGAGGGTGGCCACCTGCGCGACGAGTTGCTGGTCGCGGCCGTCCGAGGACAGCAGCCTGCCCATGAGTGCGGCCTGTTCGCGTTCCTGCTCGCGGGCCAGCACGGCGACCTGGTCCAGGTAGGCGGCGTGCACGTGCACGGTGTGGAACTCCACGGCTTCCCACACCCGCACCGCCCCGCGCGTCAGCTGCAGCTGGTCGTGCGGGCGGGTGCGTTCGAGCATCGCGGTCCACAGCACGCGGAAATCCATGCGTACCGCCTGCAGGAGCCGTTCCAGGGGAACGCCCTGGTGGGCACGGCGGCGGCCGAGCCGGTCCGGCACCTCGCGCAGGTCCTCCGGCACCGGCAGATCACCGATCAGGCGCAGTAGCAGTTCGAAGCAGGCCCGGGCGGTCTCACGCAGGTCCTCGGGCGGGACCGTGGCCTCGTAGCCGTCGAACGCGGAGACCTCCGGAACGTAGCGCCCGACCAGCTCGTCCAGGTCGTCCAGGCAGTCGCGCACGAGGGTGCGCAACTCGGGGGGAACCGATGCGCCCATGTCAGCGCCGGGCTGGGCGGCGGGGGCGCGAACGGGACCGTCAATGCGCGGTGGATTGTGCATGTGCCCATTATCGCTGCTCCGGCACGCAGCGTTTTGGCATTGTTCACGCTCTCCTGCCAGGGCATTGTGCTGTGCATGCCCCGCTGCGCGGTCAAGGGGCCGTGCACGATCTCGAGGGGAATGCCCATGCACTTGACTCCACGCGAGCAGGAACGTCTGACGCTGTTCTCGGCCGCCGAACTCGCACGGCGGCGGCTGGCCCGCGGTGCCCTGCTCGGTGCGACCGAGGCCGTCGCCCTGGTGTGCGACGAGGTCCTGGAGATGGCCTGGGACGGCGTGCCGCTGGAGACCGTTGTCGTTCGTGCCCGGGAGGTCGTCCCGCGCGAGCAGCTGCTGCCGGGAGTTGCCGGGACTGTGCCAAGCATCCAGGTGGAGGCGCTTTTCCCGCATGGCTCCACGCTGGTCCACGTCGCAGACCCGTTCGGGCCGGCCGGGCCGAGCGACCCAGGCGCCGTGCTGGCCGTCGAGGGCGAGAGGGACCTGGCTCCCGGCCGTCGGCGCAAGGAGCTTCAGATCACGAACCGGGGTACCCGTGCGGTGTGGGTCTCCTCCCACTTCCCGCTGGAGGAGGCGAACGCCGCTTTGGAGTTCGACCGCGAGGCCGCCTGCGGCCACCGGCTGGACGTCCCGGCCGGGACGTCGGACCGGTTCGAGCCCGGTGCGACCCGCACCGTCACCGTGGTGGCACGAGGAGGAAACCGATGAGCCGGATGTCCCGGCGCGCGTACGCGTCCCTGTACGGCCCGACCACGGGTGATCGGATCCGGCTGGCCGACACCGACCTGTGGGTGCAGGTGGAGGCCGACGACACCGAGCCCGGCGAGGAGATGCTCGGCGGCTGCGGCAAGACCGCCCGCGACGGCATGCTCGTGGCCGGTCGCGCCCCGCGGGAGAGCGCTCTGGACATGGTGATCCTCGGCGTGGTCGTCATGGACCCGCTGCTCGGAGTCCGCAAGACCAACATCGGCATCCAGGACGGCCGGATCGTCGGCGTCGGGCGGGCCGGCAACCCGGAGAACAACGACGGCGTCGAGCTCGTCGTCGATTCCCACACCGCGATGATCAACGGCCAGGGACTCATCGCCACGGCCGGGGTCGTCGACTCCCACGTCCACCTTTCCAGCCCCGAGGTGGTGCCTGCGGCACTCTCCGCAGGCGTCACCACCATGGTCGGCATGGGCATCGGCGGTGTGTGGGACGTCGGCGCCAACCCCGCTTACAACCTGCACAGCCTCATCGAGGGCTGGCGCGACGCCCCGGTCAACGTGGCGTTCCTCGCCCGCGGCTCCTCCTCCTCGCAGGAGCTGCTGGAGCGTGCGGTCCTCGCCGGCTCCGGCGGCTTCAAGATCCACGAGGACTGGGGGGCCACGCCTCGCATCATCGACACCTGCCTGGGCGTCGCGGAGGAGGCCGACCTGCCGGTCGCCCTGCACACCGACACCCTCAACGAGTCCGGCTACCTGGCCGACACTCTCTCAGCCACCCGCGGACGCACCGTGCACGCCTACCACGTCGAGGGCGGCGGCGGCCACCCCGACCTGCTGGAGATCGTCTCCCAGCCGCACGTGCTGACCTCCTCCACCACCCCGACACTGCCGCTGACCCCGGCCACCGTCGCCGAGCTGCTGCCCATGACGATGACCGTCCACGGCGGCCACCACGGGGTGGAGAGCGACGTGTCCATCGCGGCGAGCCGAGTGCGCGAACACGCCATCGCCGCCGAGAACGCCCTGCACGATCTCGGCGCGATCAGCATCGTCAACTCCGACTCCATGGGCATGGGCCGCATCGCCGAGACCGCGCGCCGTACCTGGCAGCTCGCCCACGTCCAGGCCCACCTGGCCGGGCAGACCGGTGCGGACTTCGTCAACAACGAACGGGTGTTGCGCTACCTGGCCAAAATCACGCTGAACCCCGCGATAGCCCACGGCATGGCCTCGGACGTCGGCTCCCTGCGACCCGGCAGCATCGCAGACATCGTGCTGTGGCGCCCCGCCACCTTCGGCGCGCAGCCGGAGCTGGTGCTCAAGTCCGGCTTCGTCGCCTGGGGGCTGTCGGGATCGGGCTCCGGCTCCACCCGACTGACCCAGCCGCGGGTGATGAAGCCCTACTTCGGCGGCCTGGGCGGGGCTCCGCGCCGGCTGTCCACGGTCTTCGTTTCCCAGGCATGCCTGGACGACCGCGGCTGCGCCGATGCCCTCCCCAAGGGGGTGCGCTACACGGCCCTTAGCAACAGCCGCGGCCTGACCCGCGGCGACATGGTCGCCAACACTGCCGTGCCCACGGTGCAGGTGCCCACCACGCCCGACCCGGTCCTCGTCGACGGCCGCCCGGTGGACATCCACCGCGCCACCGACCTGCCGCTGACCCGCCTGCAGAACCTCGCCTGAACCGGCCACGGCCACCCGGCCCGGCCAGAACCGAACCCGACCGCACCGAACCGGTCCCCGCCCGCCCATCCGAAAGCCGCTCCATGCTCGATCTCAAACTCCGCAACGCCCGTATCCGCACGGTGGACGACCGCCATCCCGGCGCCCGCACCCTCGGCGTCCTGGCGGGGCGCATCGTCGGCCTCGACGAGACGGTCGAGGACCTGCCCGCGCGCACCGTGCTCGACTGCGGCGGCGCGGTCGTCGTCCCCGGATTCGGCGACGCCCACAACCACATGGCCTGGTTCGGCCAGTCCCTGGGCGAACTCGACCTGAGCACGGCGACCAGTCTGTCCCAGGTCTACGACGCCGTCGCCCGCCGCGCGGCCGGCCTGCCGGCCGACGCCTGGATCGTGGGCTCCGGGTACGACGACACGGTCATGGGCGGACACCCTCACCGCACGGAACTGGACCGGGCCGCCGACGGGCGGCCGGTGTGGCTCAAGCACCGCTCCGGGCACATGTGCGTGGCCGGCAGCGAGGTGCTGCGGCGTGCCGGCGTCCTCGACGGGAGCGTGGACACCCCCGAGGGCGGGGTCGTGGTACGCGACGGCGACGGCACCCCGACCGGGCTGCTCCAGGAACGGGCCCAGTCTCTGGTCACCGACCTCGTCATGCCCTACCCGGTGGCCGACCTGGCCGACGCCCTCGGCCGGGCGAGCGAGGTCTACGCCTCGGAGGGCCTGACCCATGTGGTGGAAGCCGGGATCGGGCTCGGCCTCATCGGCCGCAGCCCCGTCGAGGCCGCCGCCTACCAACTGGCCCGCGAACGCGGCACGCTGCGCACCCGGGTCGAGCTGATGGTGGCCGCCGACAACCTGCACGCCCTGCAAGCGCACGCCGACGACGGCATCACCACCGGAATCGACCTGGGACTGCGCTCCGGCTTCGGCGACGACCGGCTGCGCCTGGGCCCGATGAAGATCTGGCTGGACGGATCGCTGATCGGCCGCACGGCTGCGGTCTCCGAGCCGTTCTGCGGGCACGACCACGCGAGCGGCGTCTACCAGAACAGCCCGGAGGAGATGCACCGGCTCGTCGTCGACGCCCACCGGGCCGGCTGGCGGGTGGCCGCGCACGCCATCGGCGACAGCGCCGTCGACCTCGCCCTGGACGCCTTCACCGAGGCTCAGCACATCCTGCCCCGCCCGGACGTGCGGCACCGCATCGAGCACTCCGGGGTGGTCCGACCCGACCAGCTGGACCGCTACGCCGCGCTCGGCGTGGTCCCGGTGCCGCAGCCGCGTTTCCTGTACGAGGTGGGCGACAGCATGGCCGAGGGACTCGGCCCCGAACGCACCCTCTGGATGTACCGGCACCGGTCCTTCCTCGACCGGGGGATCCGGGTGCCGGGCAGTTCCGACCGGCCGGTCGCCCCGGGCGCCCCCCTCCTCGGCATCCAGTCCATGGTCGAGCGCCTCAGCCGGGCGGGCACAGTGCTCGCCCCGGATGAGCGGGTGAGCGCGGAGCAGGCCCTGCGGGCCTACACCATCGATGCGGCGTGGGCCAGCCAAGACGAGGACCGTCGCGGCAGCATCACGCCGGGCAAATTCGCCGACTTTGTCGTACTTTCCGATGACCCTGTCAGTGTCGACAGTGCTCGGATTGGCGCCATCGACGTCCTGGCCACCTTCGTGGCCGGGGAATGCGTCCACGGCGCCGACTCACTCGGGGACATCGCAGCCGCGGATGGTCCCCTCTCTACGTCCGGATCGCCCCGGCCGCACGCAAGGAGTCACACATGAGCACAGTCGGTCAGGTCACCCCAGGGGCTCCGCCGGGCACGCCGGCCACAGCGACCGGCAAGGACGCCGGGCGGGTCGCCTTCGCGGCCTTCGTCGGCACGGCACTGGAGTGGTACGACTACTTCCTCTTCGGCACCGCCTCCGCCATCGTTTTCAACCGGCTGTACTTCACCACCCTCAACCCCACCACGGCCACCCTGGCATCCTTCGCGACCTTTGGTGTCGGATTCGCCGCCCGACCGATCGGCGCACTCGTCTTCGGCTGGCTGGGCGACCGCATGGGCCGCAAGCCGACTCTGCTGATCACCGTGGTGATGATCGGTATGGCCACGGGGCTGCTCGGTGTGCTGCCGGGCTACGCAACCATCGGCATCGCCGCGCCGCTGCTACTGGTGCTCCTGCGCCTGGTCCAGGGCATCGCCGTCGGTGGAGAGTGGGGCGGCGCAGTCACCCTGGCCGTGGAGCACGCGCCGCCGGAGAAGCGCAGTTGGTACGCCGCACTCCCCCAGGTCGGCTCTCCGGTGGGCACCCTGCTCTCCTCCGGCGCCTTCTCCCTGGTACTCCTCCTGCCGTCCGGGTCCTTCGACTCCTGGGGCTGGCGTCTGCCGTTCCTACTCGCCTTCCCGCTGATGGGCATCGCCGTCTACATCCGCCGCAGGGTGGAGGAGTCGCCGCTCTTCGACGAGATGATGGAGCACAACGAGCAGGCCAAGGTGCCGGCGCTCGACGTCTTCCGCAAGGCCTGGGGCCGACTGCTGATCGCGATAGCCTCGGCAACCCTGGGAGTCGGCGGGTTCTACATGCTGACCACCTTCATGATCAGTTACGGCGCCGACACCCTGGGACTGCCGCGGTCCCTCATGGTCAACGGAACGCTGGTGGCGGCAGTCGTCGAGATCGCGGTGATCATCGTCGTGGGACGCATGGCGGACCGCCTCGGCCCCGGCCGGGTCATGCTGTGGGGCGGCCTCTTCAGCGCCGTCCTCGCCTTCCCGGTCTTCTGGCTGGTCGAGACCAAGAATCCCTTCGTGGTCGTGCTGGCCATGACAGTCGGCGTCGCGGTGCTCTCCATCGCCTACGCGGTGTCCGGGGCGCTGCTCGCCGACCTGTTCCCGGCGCAGCTGCGCTACACCGGCGTGGCGCTGTCCTACAACCTCGCCGGCGCACTCACCGGCTTCCTGCCGTTCCTGGCGACTGCACTGCTGGCGGCCGGCGGCGGTGCCTCGTGGCCGGCGGCCCTGCTGCTGATGGTCCTGTCCCTGATCACCGCCCTTGGCGGACTCCTGGGCGCGCGGATGCGCGAGAAGGACAACGTCACCATCGTCTGAGCCTCGCCAGCCCCTGTCGCCCGGACCGCCCCGTGCGCTGCCGACGGTCCGGGCGAACCACACCGTGCGGCCCGCTGCCTCCTCGTGCAGCGG